>MHCC01000027.1 GCA_001816475.1 Candidatus Blackburnbacteria bacterium RIFCSPLOWO2_01_FULL_40_20 | reverse complement strand
AAACCAACAGGGGCAATTTTTGTTCACAATATTCCTCGCTGGCTTTCTCATTACGCAGAGCATTTGAATAAAATTGCCTATTTTAGACATTGGATCGCTTGGAATTCGGGCGGCGCGCCAATGGGAAAAACCTTATTGCCGAATCATTATGGAATTTCGTATTACACAAAATCAAAATCTCACAAAGATTTTAAATTTTTTGATATTAGATATCCGCACCCGAGGTGCAGGGCTTGTGATGAATTTCTAAAAGATTATGGCGGAAAAAAAGATCAAGCGCATGGATTTGGGCCGCTTCTTTCTGATGTTTGGAATGACATTCACAGAATACGACACAAAAAACGAAGAGCTGAGCACCCTTGCCAGCTTCCTATTCCGCTACTCGAAAGGTTAATTCTAATGACCACGGACGAGGGCGACATTGTACTTGATCCCTTTATGGGAACGGGTACAACTGCGGTTGCCGCAAAAAAATTGGGCAGAAAATATATTGGTATTGAGCTGGATTCCGACTATGTAAAAATTGCTGAAAAAAATACAAAGGCAGCAAAGGAAACTAAAATTAACGGTCATTTTGTTTCCGTTTATCTCGGACATATTAGAACAATGAGAAACAAAGATTTTAAGGAAATTTGGAAAAGTAAAGGCGATTTGAAATTACTTGATAAAAAAAATTACAAAATCACTAAATCTATTTAATGGGATATTATGTTTATCAAAAAAATTACAATCAAGAATTTCAGACTTTTCCCGTCGGACAAGGATTTTGAAATTGACAACATAAATACACCCGACGGCACAAATGAGGTTCGGGGCTTAATGTATTTGTAGGTGAAGATGGAAGTGGTAAAACCGCTCTTTTAGACGCTTTTGCCCTCCCGATTCTTGAATACAAAACAGAGAATTTTGGAGTAGATAATTTTAACGACACAAGCAAGAAAATTGAGATAAACATTTATTCCGATGAAGAATTTGAAGTTGACGGAACAATGCCCAAGGGTTCGTTTAAGGCCAATGGCTTTTCATTTGAAGCTGGCGTTAGATCGAAAGAAAGTAAAACCTATTTATCATCCATTATCGTTAATGACCAAAATTTATAAGAGTTGACCCATTAAAGCCCAAGGATAACAGTCCTGATTTGAGAGTAAGTGTAAATAATCCGTTCAAGGGCAAGAGATTTAGTGAAAATGATGTGCTTTTTCTCGATAGAAACCGCTTGTTTCAAACTCGGTCGGGAAATTTTAACACCACAAGGTTTGATCGGCTGATGGAAGATTTTAGTTATCAGTATCTTAAAAAAGCCACGATAGAAAAATTCAAAGAGATTGGTGGTTCGCAGATAAAAGCTGAGTGAAAACCTGGGTGCAAGGAACGGTTGTATTGTAACAAATGAATCATTGTCTCCGATTAGAATCAAAACAGAAAAAATTAAGGGTATTTTGTTGCCGAAAGAGAAGAAATATTTAAAACAATCGAAGTTCGCAGGTGGGCTAGTTAGAAAAAACACCCCGACTCACTTCCCAACAGCTATAATTTTGCAGTCCATTTATTGAGTAGTTACTTTGGGTTTGAATTAGATAAAATCAAGGCGGCAGATGAGGAAAGGGGACGAGTTAATAGAGAAGAGTGGTCGAAATCAGTTAGGGAAGAGGCTAGAGTTTTAGAACAAGAGAGAGCAGATAGGATGGAACGGATAGCAAGTGCAGAATTGGAAAAAATAGTAGGAAAGCCCGCGAGGGGAGTGAGCGAGAAAGATATATTAATTTTCTTTGCAAGAAAGTATCGGCTGCCGTTGTATTTTGTAAGCTCGGATTAAAACCTATTAATTTGACCCTCAGCCTGTTTCAACCTGGTCCCGAATGGCTGTCATCAATCTTTAGTTGCTTTACTAGGGTATTATGTAACAAGATGGACCAGATTGAGGAGATAAAAAGCAAGGTTGACATAGTAGAGCTTGTTGGCGAATATGTGACTTTAAAAAAGGCAGGAAGGCACTATAAAGGGAACTGTCCTTTCCACCAAGAAAAAACTCCTTCTTTTGTTGTTTCCCCGGAGCTTCAAATTTATAAATGTTTTGGCTGTTCAGCTGGGGGAGACTCATATCGCTTTTTGATGGAGTATGAAAAAGTAGATTTTTCTCAAGCGTTAAAAATTTTAGCAGACAGGGTGGGAATAAAACTGAAACAGCTGAAAGGGTTTTCTGGCTCTGAGGAAAAAGAAGAGCTTTATAAACTAAATTATTATGTTTCTGAGTTTTATCATTATTTGCTGTTTTCGCACCAACTTGGGAAGAAAGCCCTGGCGTATCTTAACAAGCGAGGAATTAATAATGAAACGGCAAAAGCGTTTAAACTCGGTTTTGCGCCTTCTACCCCTGACGTAACCCTCAACTTTTTGAATAAGAAAAAAGGGTACAAACTTGAATTATTGGAAAAGGCTGGCATTGTTTACAAAAAAGATGGACGGTATTTCGATCGTTTTAGAGATCGGTTGATGTTTCCACTAAAAGATCATTTTGGCAATGTTTTAGGGTTTGCTGGAAGAATTATTGAAAACAAAAATGAAGTTGCAAAATATATCAACACCTCCGAGACGAAAGTTTACAAGAAAGGCAATCTGTTGTTTGGCTTAGACCTTGCCAAACAAGAGATAAAAAAAGCAGGGCTTACAATCGTTGTTGAAGGTGAGTTTGATTGTATTTCTTCATGGCAAGCAGGTGTTAAAAATGTAGTTGCGATAAAAGGATCAGCTTTGACTGATGAACAGGTAATGCTTCTTTCCCGATTTTGCTCGAAGGTTGTTTTAGCTTTAGATTCCGATTTGGCAGGCGACCAAGCTGCTCGTCGTGGAATTCAAACTGCGGAAGTGAGGGGGCTTGAAGTCAGGGTTGCAAGTTTAGGAAATTTTAAAGATCCAGACGAGTATGCCCAAAAAGATCCCGATGGATGGAAAAAAGCAATTTTGGAGTCTGTTGGGGTTTATGATTTTTTTGTAGAATCGGTGTTTTCGCGCTTTGATCCAAAAACTGCAGAAGGCAAAGCAGGAATAAGCAGGCAACTGGTCCCAATTTTGTCAAACATTACAGACGAGATAGTTAAGGCACATTACGCAAGGATTGTTGCAGAAAAGTTAGACGTTCCAGAAAATTCGGTTATTGCGCAAATTTCAAAGTTGTCAGTCCAACCGTTTTTAAAGTGGGAGCACCCAACTCCTGTTGTTGAAACTAAACAAAGAAGACAGTTACTTGAAGAGCGTCTTATAGGTTTGGTTGTTCAAACTAATTCTAAATTGTTGATGGATTCAAAGTTTATAAGTCTAATAGCAACCCCAGGATTAATAAGGTTGGTTTCCGAATTGGCTAAAAGTAGTGATTTGGCCCACTTTTCCGAATCAATACCTGATGAATTAAGAAATATATTTGCAGATACTTATTTGGTTGATTTAGGAATAGATTTGCAAGATATAAGCTCAATTAATGAAGAAATTACAAACACCCTTAAATCCTTAGAAGTATTAGATACGCGCGAAAAAATTTCTGATATAGCTGAGAGGATTAAAAAAACTGAAAAGGGTGGAACTGAAGAAGAAGTAGGTGTGCTGGAAGAGAACTTAACCGAGCTTAGTAAAAAGTTGACTGAGCTTGAAAACTAGGGGTATAATAGGAAAGAAGGGCTTTGTTGCCCTTTTCGTGTATGGCAAAACTTAGGAAGCAAACACTAGCGCTTTTTGAAAAAGGGAAGTCTCAGGGCTTTTTGACTCAAGAGGAAATACTCGAGGCTTTTCCTGACGCAGAAGACAGGCTTGAGGAGTTGGAAGAGCTTTATTTTAAGCTTTTAGGGGAGGGCGTTGACGTTTTTGAATCAGTTACAGAGGGTGATCTAACAGAAGATTCAAAGTCTTTGGATGTTTTGGAGCGCGAGATAGAGGTGCTAACCCGGCTTGAGGAAGGTACGTCCACTGACCCCGTACGTCAATATCTTCGGGAAATAGGAAGATTCAGGCTTATTTCTTCAGAAGAAGAGGTGGATTTAGCAAAAAAGATTGAGAAAAATGACAAGAAGGCAAAAGAGCGTTTGACTCAGGCCAACCTTCGTTTGGTTGTTTCAATTGCAAAAAAATATGTAGGGCGAGGATTAACACTCCTTGATTTAATTCAAGAAGGTAATCAAGGGTTGATTCGAGCTGTTGAAAAATACGATTGGCGCAAGGGTTATAAATTTTCAACCTATGCAACTTGGTGGATTAGACAGGCAATAACACGTGCAATTGCAGACCAAGCTCGAACTATTAGAATCCCAGTTCATATGGTGGAGACAATCAATAAACTTTTCCGGGTTTCTCGAAAGCTGATGCAAGAATTAGGTCGGGAGCCTACTCCTGAGGAGATAGCTGACGAGATGGGGATGTCCTCAGACAGAGTTCGAGAAATTTTCAAAATTGCCCAGGAGGTTACTTCAATTGATGCAAAGGTCGGAGAAGAAGAAGACAGTTTACTTGGAGACTTTATCGAAGATACAACTCAACCTTCTCCAGTTGACCAAGCATCGCGAGAATTGTTAAAAGAAAGCTTGGAAGAAGTTTTTTCAACTTTAACAGATAGAGAGTCGAGGGTGTTGAAATTAAGATTTGGAATAAACGGTAGCAAGCCAATGACTTTGGAGGAAGTTGGACGAGAGTTTGGTGTTACCCGTGAGAGAATTCGTCAAATTGAAGCAAAGGCTCTTCGTAAGTTAAAGCACCCATCACGCCGCAAAAAACTTCAGGATTATTTAGATTAGGCTCTTCCAATACAAAACATGCGGCACTTAGACCGTATGTTTCGCTGCTAGGATTATATGAGTTTGGTTTTTCCTACCCACCTCCTCGACCTGTTCGTCCGCGTCCTGGTGGGTTGGCAAAAAAAGTAGAGCGTTCGTGTTGAAGAGCTAAATTTTTCAAGAGGGCAAACATGATTTGAGTTACATATTATTGCTTGCAAGTGAGCAGCCGGTAAGAAGAAAGTAAGAAAGCAGTAAGTGTTAAAATTGTGTAAGAAAATCAAAAATTGCCGCTAGATTTTTTAAGAATTTTGTGTATAATGTGTAAGGAAGCTGGCGAAATAGGAAGCAATAATGGTATACAAAATTTTAATTGTTGAAGACGACAAAGATTTGAGAGACTCTCTTAAAGAACTCTTTGTTGAAGCAGGCTACTTTGTGAAGACTGCCTCAGACGGGGTAGAAGTCTTAAAGCTTGTTAATTCAAACGATTTTGATTTGGTAGTACTGGACCTTGGACTTCCTGTAATGAGCGGCGAAAGTGTTTGCCTTGAAATAAGGAAAAAACACCCAGAAATGCGCATAATTATCTTAACCGCGCGAGATACCACACCCGATGTTATCAAAGGACTTAATCTTGGGGCTGACGACTACATAACTAAACCATTTGTCGTCGATGAGCTTTTGGCAAGGGTTAGAGCAAGATTGAGGTTTAGAAATAACATAGATGAAAAATTGAAGGTGGCAGACTTAGAGCTTGATAACACTACTTTTGAAGTGCACAGAAGAGGCAGACAAATTAAGTTGACTCCCCAGGAATTTAAACTACTCCAATATTTAATGACTAACAAGGGCCGTGTCTTAACTCGTGACGCTATCTTAAACAAAGTATGGTATTACTCAGAGGACGTCGACACTCGGGTTGTTGATGTTTACATGGGATATCTTCGTAAAAAGATTGACAGTAATCGTACCAAAAAATTACTCCACTCTATTCGCGGGTTCGGTTATGTTCTTAAAGAGACATAGTGTGAAAATGGTTATTCGACTGTGATATCCTCATTGTGTGGAAACTATTCTTTCAGTAATAGGGCTAACAACATTGGGGAGTGTGGCAGGATTAATTGGTGGTATTTTTCTTTTGTCTCAGGAGAAACTTGCAAAAGTATTATCAATCCATGCAATACCTTTTGCAGCTGGTGTGATGCTTGCAGTGTCGTTGCTTGATATCTTACCTGAGGCAATTGAGGGGTCGAATGTAAGAGTGGTATTACAACTTGTCTTGTTGGTAGTGGTTGTAGCTTTCTTGTTTGAACAGTTCTTGCTGCATTTGCACCACCATGAAGGCCACGTAAAGACTCTTAAAACTTCTCTTCCTTTGGTTATCTCAGGTGACACAATCCACAATTTTATAGATGGGCTAGCAATCGCTACGGCATTTTTAGTCGACCCGAAATTGGGCTTTGTGGTCGCCGTTGCTACTTTTTTGCACGAGCTGCCCCACGAGATGGGAGACTTTGGTTTGATGCTTGCCGCTGGATGGAAAAAACCAAAAATAATCCTAGTTAATTTACTTTCAGCAATGTCTACATTTTTGGGTGCAGGCGTGGCTCTTTTGTTTTCTGCCAATTTTGAAAACAGCTTGGTCTCGCTCTTGGCAATCGCTGGTGGGTTATTTCTTTATATCTCGCTATCCGACCTTCTTCCGGAGGTTCAGGAAGAACAAAAGGATATTCCTTGGCACCAGTCCAGCTTATTTATTGGGGGAGTCGTTTTGGTTTGGTTGATGACTACAATATTGCCTGTTTAAGTGGTATTCTTAATTTATGATCTTCGTTAACTTCAAAACTTACAAAGAAGCAACTGGTGTAAAGGCTGTAGAGTTGGTGCGCATATTATCAAACTGTCAAGCAACAACAAAAATACCTATTGTTCCGGTTGTTCAAGCAACAGACATCAGGTCTTCAACAATTGCCACACTTTATACCATCTGGGCACAACATGTGGATAGCGCCGAACAGGGTCAATTTACTGGGTGGGTTACACCAGAGGCTGTGAGTGAGGCAGGTGCCACTGGCACTTTATTAAACCATTCTGAACACAAACTAGAAGGTGGACAACTAAAAGAAGTTATAAAACGTTGTCAAAAAGCAGGTCTTGGAACTTTGGTATTTGCGTCAAACCTTGAAGAGTTGGAAAAAGTAGCAAAGCTTAAGCCAACGTACGTTGCGTTTGAACCGCCAGAGCTTATTGCATCAAAAGAAACTTCAGTTGCAAAAGCGAAGTCTGATGAGATTGTAAAAGCTGTTGAAATAGCAAAAGAAGCAAGAATCCCATTGGTTGTTGGAGCAGGAATACAAGACAAGGAAGATGTGGCAAAAAGTTTAGAGTTGGGAGCTCAAGGTGTTGCAGTTTCTTCGGCAATAGTTTTATCAGAAAATCCCAAAAAGGTTGTTTTGGCACTGGCGGAGGGGTTTGATTAACAACCACAATTCCGTACCAACGTCCAAGTAGTGTTAATATTAGTTGTATGAATTTACCCCCACTTCAATATCTAGACGTCAAAAACAAAAGAGTTCTTTTAAGATTGGATTTGGATGTAACAATAGATAAAGATACGGATAAGGACAGCACCGGAGACGATTTTAGATTAAGGGCTTCTGTTACTACCATTAAGTATTTAATAGAGCATGAGTGTAAACAAATAGTTGTTTTGGGTCACAAAGGGAGGCCGAATGGTTTAAGCGCAAGTTTAAGCCTAAGACCGGTTGGAGATGCACTGATGGAAATTTTGAAAGAAGAGTTGGGAGAAGAAACAGTCAACAAAGGACATATTTTTGTTAGAGAAAATTTAAGGTTTGATGAGGGTGAAGAAAAAAACGATATTAATTTTGCAAAGGAATTGGCAAAACAAGGTGACGTTTATATAAACGATGCATTTGGCTCCTCCCACAGAGAACAAGCCTCAATAGTTGCGCTGCCCGAAGTAATGCAGTCCAAGTCTAAGTCTAAGAATGTGGCAGCGGGGTTTCATCTAGTGGAAGAAGTTCGCGCGCTAAGTAAGGTGTTAACAAATCCAAAAGAGCCAGTAGTTTTTGTAATTGGTGGTGGGAAAATGGATAAGGCGTTTTTGATTGATAAATTACTTGATCGCGCGGATTGGGTTTTGGTTGGTGGCGTTCTTCCGCAAAAGACTAAGTCCTATTGCCGGGAAAAAGATGGAAAAGCTTGTGTTGTTGCCGCACTTCTTGGTAGCAACAAAGAAGATATTACGCCCGACTCAGCAAAAAACTTTACTGAAGTTATAAAAAGAGCGGGGACAATAGTTTGGAACGGACCGATGGGAGATGTTGATCGTGGATATTGGGATGGAACGCAAATTATTGCCGAAAGTATTGCAAATTCCAAAGGGTACAAGGTAGTGGGCGGTGGAGATACGATTAAGGCATTAAAAGAATTAAATTTAGTTGAAAGAATGGATTACGTTTCAACGGGAGGTGGTGCAATGCTTCAATTTATTGCAAAAGGCGATTTGCCGGGGCTGAAAGCGTTAAGATAAAGATACAGAAAAATGGCTTTTCAATTTCGAAAATTAGAGGTTTGTAAAATGCTAACAGGCTTGATTAATAAATAGGCTTGTTAATCTTTATCTGTTTCTGTATCTTTATCTTATATGGTTTGTGCTGCCATTAATGGTTTTGGAAGAATTGGACGACTCACGTTTCGAGTTGCACTTCAAAACTATTCTGACCAAATAGAAATTGTTGCAATTAATACTTCGGGATCGCTAGACGTTGCCGGATGGGCGCATCTTCTTCGATACGACTCGGTTTATGGAAAGTTTGAGAAACAAATACAAATCGAAAACTCGGGAAGTGTGGATCCTGAAATTGGAGCACTGGTAATTGACGGCAAGCGGTATCCAATGCTTGCACAACGCGAACCATCGCGAATTCCTTGGAGTAAATACCAGGCCGATGTTGTTATTGAATCGACTGGCGTGTTTACGTCAAGTGAAGGCGCAAAACAACATTTTGTTGGTGGGGCTAAAAAAGTTGTAATCTCCGCACCTGCCAAAGACGACTCTATCGGTACATATGTTCTTGGTGCAAACGAATACAAAGGTGAGCAAAATATAATTTCAAACGCCTCCTGCACAACAAATTGTGTTGCTCCAATTGCGGCGATCATGGTTTCCAAAATTGGAATTAAAAAAGCTGCGCTTTCAACGGTCCATGCCTTAACTGCAGAACAAAATATAGTTGACGGATCGCCGCCTGGCGGACATTCAAGTGATTTGGGACGCGCCAGAGCCTACAACAACATTATTCCAACAACAACCGGCGCAGCCCACGCTGCAGCAAAAGCAGTAAAAGAACTGGAAGGGCTTTTTGACGGCATCTCACTTCGAGTGCCTGTAATTTGTGGATCAATAACAGATTTTACTTTTGTTACCGCGCGACCAACAACAGTTGAGGAGATTAACAATATTTTCAAAGAAGCTGCAGACGACCCAAGGTGGAAAGGAATAGTTGCTGTAACTGATGAGCAATTAGTATCAAGTGATATCCTGGGCCGAACAGAATCGGCAATAGTCGACCTTAACTTGACTCGAGTGATTGATGGAGATTTAGTCAAGGTGATGGCGTGGTATGACAATGAGTGGGGATACACAACGCGTTTGGTGGAACAGACAATAAAAGTTGGAGAGCAAGTTTAATTTTCAATTTTAAATTAAAAATTCTTTAGTTATGCCAATAAAAAACATTGCCATTTTTGGGTTTTCTGAGTCAGACCCCAAAGACCCGCTTTACAAAGATGCATATGATGTGTCGGCAGAAATTGCCAAGGCTGGATATACGATTGTAAACGGTGCGGGGCCTGGTGTTATGCGCGCCTCGACTGAAGGTGCCCATTCTTCCGGCGGAAAGGTAACTGGCATTACTTTTTATCCCCGAGACATGACCTTTTTTGAAGGACGTGATCCGCAAAACAAGGTTGATGAGCTATATGAGTTGCCTGATTATGTCCAGCGGACTCTAAGGATGCTTGAGGCGGGAGACATGTATATTATCTTTAATGGCGGAACAGGAACTCTTTCGGAATTTGCAATGGCTTGGGCTTTAGCGCGTCTTTACTTTGGTCATCACAAACCCTTTATTTTGTATGGCGGATTTTGGTACCCAATCATGGAAGAAATCACTCGGCTGATGAAGATAAGGAAACAAGAGCTGGAGGTTTACAAAATAGTTGTTGAGCCGCAAGACGTGGTTCCTGCAATAAAAGAATTTGAAGAAATGATGGAAAAAAATGGAGACCACGACCACGAGAAGAAAAGTCCTTTTAGAATATAACATGGAAAACGTTACCCACTATTTAGATTTTGCAAACCACCATCAAGACGCAACAATTGGCCAAATCAAAGAACTGTGTCAAAAAGTCGTTGAATATGGCTTCCATGCAGCTTTTGTTAACCCGTGTTACGTAAAGCTTGCTCGCGAAGAGTTAGGACCAATAGGAGTTGTTGGGACTGCAGTTTCTTTTCCCTTAGGGCAAGACACAAAAGATACAAAAATTGCTTCGTGTGTTGAAGCAGTGCAAGATGGGGCAGACGAATTGGATCTTTGCATGAATGTGGGACTTTTCAAAAGTGGAAAAGAAGATGAAGTTTTGGTCGAGATGAAAGAAATAGTTTCGCGCGTAAAAGAATTAAGCTCAAAAGCAATCGTTAAATTTATAATTGAAACAGAGTTGCTAACAACAGAGCAAATTAAGAAAGCATCTGAGTTGGTAGTTGAATCTGGCGCCGACTTTGTTAAAACAAATTCGGGAATGGGTAAAAGGGGGCCAACGGTTGATGAGGTTGAGCTTATAAACAAAGTTGTTGGGGGTAGAGCAAAAATAAAAGTGGCAGGGGGGATTGATACGTACGAAAAAGCAATTGCACTAATTCGAGCTGGTGCTGACCGCATTGGAACTTCGCATGCAATTGAGATAATATCGGGAAATGATAATGAGATAGAGCCGGGATAGAGGAAGAATAACTTATTATTTATGGCTAAAAAGCAACAAGCGCTTGAAAGATCCGACAAGGTATTAAAGGCAATAATGACATTGATTGTTGCTTGGATTTTTGCAACCTGGAGCAAATTAATTCTTGCCAAAGTTTATTGCATTGCAAAGTTTTATCTTGAAAACAAAACCTTCGGCCAATCTCCATATTGCGAATTACTACCAGGATTTTATTCAGGAACTGCATTAACTGCAGTTATAACCTTCGGGTGGTTTATAATTCTAATAAAAGTGTTGGCAATTATTGCTAAGAGGAGGTGAAGTTTGATGAAGTGTCCGAATTGTAAAATAAATATGGAGGAGGGTGTAATTGATGAAGGTTTTTGGACAAAACGTACAGGAATTTTCAAGGCAGCTCAAAAACTGGGCAAAAAATTTGGTCTTATTAAAGTAAAACCAGTAGTAGCTTATTTTTGTAATAGCTGCGGGAAAATCGAACTTTATGGAGAATTAGAAAAATGAGCCTACAAATTCTAGATCAAATATTAAAAAACGGAAAAGGTTTGCTGTTGGCATACGACCATGGGTTTGAACATGGACCGACGGATTTTGACGAACGGTCAGTTGACCCTGCATGGGTTATGGAAATTGCAAACTCGGGATTTTTTACTGGAGTAATTTGCCAAAAAGGGATAGCGGCGAAGTATTACAATACAGATAAAGATAAAGAGAATAAGAAAGCTCCACTGATTGTAAAACTGAATGGCAAGACGGCGTTTCAGGAGGACAAGGAGCCTATTTCACTGCAAAACTGTTCAGTTGATGAAGCGATTGAATTGGGCGCAGTTGGAGTTGGCTACACAATTTATGTTGGGTCAAAGCACGAAGAGCAAATGATCCAGGAATTTAGCAAGATTGAGGAAGAAGCACACAAAAAGGGTTTGGCTGTAATTGGTTGGATGTACCTTAGAGGAGAATGTGTTGATAAAGATACAGATAAAGAGGCATATGCGGCAAGATTGGGTTTGGAGTTAAATTGTGACGGCGTGAAAGTTAAATATACTGGAGATGTTGAGTCTTTTAAAAAAGTAGTTGCCGCAGCAGGAAAAACAAAGGTATTTGTTGCTGGTGGACCCAAACTCGACATCGATAAAGATACAGATACAGAAACAGGAATTTATCAGATGGCAAAAGAAGTTATTGAAGCAGGTGCGGCAGGCTTGGCAGTGGGGCGCAACATTTGGCAAGCAAAAGAGCCAATAGAGGTTGCAAAAAAGTTGGCAGAAATCATATACACATAAGTTTATGTACGATCTAATTTCCATTGGGGATTCCATAACTGATGTTCTCTTGGAAGTTGATACAACCGACACGGAGTCAATGTGCCGGGTAGATCAAGAGAAATGTTTGATCTGTTTTGAATACGGTAGCAAAATCCCGGTTTCAAAGATGACCCGGGTTTTGGCTTCAGGGAATGCCGCGAATAATGCAATCGGCTCGGCGCGTTTGGGTTTAAAAACTGCAATTTATACGGTATTGGGAAGCGACCAAGATTCCCAAGACACAAAAAAAGTTTTTGAAGATGAAGATGTGTCAACTGAATTTGTTGTCATGGAATCGGGTGGACGCTCAAATTATTCAACAATAATCGATTATGGAGAGGAGCGGACAATTTTTGCCTATCACGAGCCAAGAAAATATAGCTTTCCTCCGCTGCCACCTGTAAAGTGGGCGTACTACACATCAGTTGGCAAAAATCACGAAATTTTTCACACACAAATTCCTGAATATATGAAAAAGTACGATATTAGCCTTGCCTTTAGTCCTGGTTCTTTTCAAATTCGGGAAGGTTTGGAAAATTTAAAGCCAATACTCGCCGCAGCAGACTTACTGATACTCAACAAACAGGAGGCGATGTTGCTAGTTGGTGGGGAAGATTTAAAAGAATCAATTGTAAAACTAAGGGAGACGGGTGCAAAAACAATTGTTATTACTGACGGAGCGGAAGGCTCTGTTGGATCGTTTGACGGGAAAGAGTTTTGGCGTGTTGGCGTGCCTCAAAACGCGCCAGTTGTTGAGTCTACTGGGGCGGGCGATGCTTACTCAACAGGATTTTTGGCAGCAACTATTTATGGAAAACCAATAGCTGAAGCAATGGTTTGGGGAACACTGAATGCTACTTCTGTAATTGGGCAGATTGGATCACGCGCGGGGTTGTTGACAAAAGCGGGTTTGGAGGAGTTTAGTAGAAAGTACGGGATAGAGTTAAAACCAAAGTTAATTTAAATATTTTAAATATGGCAAAAATTTTTGTAACAAGACAAATTCCAGGGAAGGCGCTAGAAGAGTTGGCAAAGACCCACGAAGTGGTTGTCTCGCCTTTTGACCGACCATTGGCAGCTGACGAAATTGTTGAAATGGGCAAGGGGGCGGAGGCAGCACTGACGCTTTTAACCGAGCGCTGGACAGGTGAATTGATGGACCAAATGGGTCCAAACTTAAAAATAATTTCAAACTACGCCGTGGGGTTTGACAATATTGATGTTAAGGCGGCAACGGAGCGCGGAATTTTGGTTTGTAATACTCCGTCGGACGAGGTTAATGAGGCGGTTGCCGAGTTTACCTGGGCTTTAATTTTGTCTTTGTCGAGACGTGTTGTTGAGTCGAGTGAATTTGCAGATAAGGGGGCGTACAGAGGTTGGGAACCACATATTTTCTTAGGGCGGGATGTTTATAGCAAAACATTGGGAATTATTGGTTTGGGAAGAATAGGGAGTATGGTTGCCCGACGCGCTAAGGGATTTAACATGAGAGTTGTCTACTATAACAGAGATAAAGATACAGATGAAGAGAAAGAATTGGGGGTAGAATATTTAGACTTAGATTCTTTACTTGGACAATCGGACATTGTGTCTTTACATGTTCCATTAACTTCCGAAACCAGGCATTTAATCAACAAAGATTCGATTGCAAAAATGAAAAATGGAGCGTATCTAATTAACACTTCTCGTGGGCCAATTATTGACGAGCATGCAGTAGTGGACGCCCTGCGTTCTGGAAAATTGGGAGGAGTAGGCTTAGATGTACATGAAAACGAACCGGCAACAAACCCTGAGATGATGCAAATGGAAAATGCGATACTAACTCCACACATCGCCTCAGCAACAGTTGAAGCTCGAGAAAAAATGACTCAACAGGCAGTTGACGCAATAGTGAAAGTTTTGTCTGGCGAAAAACCAAATGATTTAGTTAATCCTGAAGCCTGGCTCTCCAAGAGAATTCAGGCTACTGACTCCAGTTCTAGGATTGCAGTTGCTCAGGCTCAATGAGGAAAAGAAGGTGAAGTAAAAGAGTGTTTTTGGACAAAGTTTGTGACTTGTTCAATTATTTTTATTGCGTCTTCCCCCGGGGGTACCGCATAAAAATCATACTTTGGCCTTCCTGTATTGTTTTTTCTGTTTACGAGATGTTTCTTATCAGGTTTTGTTACCTGAGGTTCTTTAGTTTTAACATAAATTTTTGTGACTGGGTTTTCTGAAAACAGTATTACTATTGCTTCGTCGTATTCATCGTTCTGTCCCGACGGACTTGTGCCTGGTTTTCCGATAACAACACAAATTGCATTATCGGGTAATTGGTAGTCGTTTCGGAAGTATGTGGATTTACAAAGGACAACTTGGTGCGAGCGAGTAGCTGTGATTAAATAATCTGAATTTCCCAGAACACTTCTCAAAGGAGCAAGGGTTTTATCAGTATAGGGTAAATTTTCTTTTCTCTTTTGTTCTTTTGACATTTAATTGAAGAATATACAACTCCCTTTGTTTACGATCAAGTGGTAAAATAGAAGAATGCTTAAGGTTAGTTTTGAAGCACCGAAGTTTGGAGTAAGCCAGGAGGTCAAGAATCTTTTCAAAAAAAAAGAGCGGGTTAAAAAAGATCAGCAGCTAAAACTTTGGACTCACAAAGAAAGAGTTTTGGTTGGTCTAATTTTAGCTGCAACACTTCTTTTTAGCGCTTACTTTTGGTACAAAGGGCAAGGTAGATTGCCGTCGTTTTCTGTGGGTGGAATTGGGGATTTTGGGTTTGGACAAAAAGTGATGCTAGACAAATAAGTGACTAATTTTCAATTTACAATTTTCAATTTTCAATCAAATCTCAATTTGCAAAATTCTAAACAGTTTGAAAATTCATTGAAAATTGGAGCTTGAAAATTGAAAATTCTTAGAGTATTTGTCCACCCGAAGGCAGAGGTTCTTCTTCTTTTTTAATCGCGCAGTGTTGTTTGGGTTGGGTTCCTTCAATAAAGTATTCCGTGCGCGATTGACAGCCTTCGCAAGCTAAAGTTCCAGTGGAGAGGCAAATATTTTCTTGGACAATGCCTTCAGGGATTTCCCATTCGTAGGGTGGCAGGTACTCCAAAAGGTTGGTCATTATGTTGTGCCAAATTGGGGAGGCTCCCGTTACACCTGAGGCAACGTAAGACATTGGAGTGTTGTTGTTGTTTCCAACCCATGTTGAGACAACAAAATCTTTTGTGTATCCAATTGTCCAGTTGTCGCGGAGGTTTTGAGTTGTTCCGGTTTTTACAGCAACCTCTGGGTGATCTTTTATAACAAGTTGAGAATTTGGTCCGAACACCGGACTGCGTGCACGGTTGTCTTTTAAGATATCAGTGATTATAAACGCAGCTCTTGGATCAATTGCTGGTGTTCCGCAATTTTCGTTTGCCTCAGCAGCAAAGGCCGGAGGGACAAGAAATCTGGTAATTGAATTAGACTGCTGAAATGTTCCTTCAAAACGTGGAATACACGTATTTTCTTCAATGACCTGTCCGCGATAGTCCGTAATTTTTACAATCGGGTTTGAGTCAACCCTTCGTCCATAATTAGCAAAAGTTCCGTAAGCTGTGTTCATGTCAATCATTTTTACTTCTCCGCCGCCCAGGGTGAGTGACAACCCAAATCTTGACTGGTCTTCCCAGGTTGTTATCCCCAGATTTTGGGCTTGTTCTATCATCTTGCGTACGCCATATGATGCCAAGATTTTAACTGCAGGAACGTTTAGTGATGACGCGAGAGCCATGCGGAGTGTCACATTTCCACGATATGTGCTGTCGTAGTTGTGGGGGGTGTAGGACTCAGAACCGGGAATGTGGTAGGTGATGGGTGTATCTGAAATGATCGAAGCTGCTGTAAAGCGTTGGCTCTCGATGGCATATGAATAGTTGACAGGTTTAATTGACGAACCGGGTTGTCTTAGCGCCGTTGCGACATTATAATTGCCGTCGTTTTTTGTATCAAAATAATCTTTTGATCCGACCATTGCTAAAATTTCCCCAGTTCCTGCCCGAGTAATGAGTGCAGCTCCATTTGAAATTCCCAATTTCTTTATTTTTTCCATTTCCAAGGCTACAACACCCTCTGCCATTTTTTGCGTACTAAGGTCTAGGCTTGTGATTACTTCAAGACCCCCCTTTTCAACTGCGTCCTCCCCATACTTTTGTGCTAAAAGTTGCTTGACATACATTACAAAGTGTGGGGCTTCGATACCGATTTTGTGAGGTATGAATTCTATGTTTTCTTGGAAATCCTGGTCTGCTTCTTGCTGGCTTATGTATTTATCTTCAACCATTCTTTGCAAAACTTCTTTTTGTCTGTTTTTGGCCATTTGAGGATTTACTCCGAAGGGCGAATATGTGGTTGGAGCTTTTGGAAGGCCAGCCAGCAGTGCGCTTTCAGCAAGTGTTAAGCTTTGTACGTGTTTTCCAAAATAATACTGGGAAGCTTCTTCGATCCCGTATGAAGAACCACCGTATGATACCTCGTTTAAATACATCTCGAGTATTTGGTCTTTTGAGAATGCCATCTCAACTTGGATTGCTAAGATAAGCTCTTTTATTTTTCTGTTGAAGGTTTTTTTAGGCGAAAGTAAGGTGTTTTTAACAACTTGTTGGGTTATTGTTGACCCTCCTGTCAGCTCACCCCGTGTAATGTTTTTGAAAATTGCCCGAGTCATTCCTTTTATTGAGAATCCAGGATGTGAATAAAAATCAGAGTCCTCAATCGCAATTGTTGCAAGGCGTGCAAAAACAGGCACTTCTTCAAGTTTTACCAGGGTTCTGTTTTGGTTTTTAAAAAACTTAAATAATAAATTGCCATTGCGGTCATATATTTTTGTTGAAAGAATTTGGTTTCTGGTGATCAACTGGCCGGGTTGGGGAAGATCTTTTAAAGCAAGAAGCCATCCATTTGCGATTATGGTTATAGTAATGATCAAACTCAAAACTAATATAATTTTTTTTCTTGGAAGAACAGGAAGAAAGTGCAAACGAGGAAGTGGGATTATAAATTTTGGAGCTTTCATTCTGAGTTTGCTGTAGGCGACGAACAACCTCTGGATTAGTTCCAGAATGCCTTGCATACGCAAGAGGTCATTCGCTTTGCTCAGGATGACAGGGTATGGAGAAATTTTTAGTTGACTAATTTTGTATATTATCCTAACAAGGACTATTAAGATACCTGACAACAATAGGAATAAAGGTTTCCCCAGCAGATTCAAGAAGGCAACAAAAACAAAGAGCAGTTTTTTAACTGCCCTTTTTGTCTCGGCAGATAGCCGGCTACCCGATTCGACTTTTGTCAAGCCGGATTTCACCCTGAAAGAGAACTTGTCTCCCGGCATAATTCGGCTTGATTTTACAGGTCAGACTTAAGATTGGGTAGGGGGAAAAATTATTCTTCGATTTTTCCTTGTTGGAACGATGTGGGTGATGGGGTTGAAACGAATGTGGTTGTTTGTTGAATGACGTTTGCTGGGTTTATTGTTACTGGCCAGTTAGGAGTTGGGCAGTCAAGGCAAACTGGGGTACCCAAGGGATCTAAAAATACCTGATGGTCTTTAATTTCTATTTCCTCAGGCGCAGCATTTTCGGGCGACAGCATTTGGGAGTCCTTAAAAACTGAAACTTGGCGAGTTAATGGTTCAGAGGTTTTGGGTGGAAAATCTTGCAAGAAAAATTCAAATCGAATAGGGCATCCGGGATCCGTTGGTTGGTTTGGGTCTTCGGGATTAAGGGATCCTCCGGGTGGAAGGGATCCTGTTGTTGCGCAAACGTTTGTTCCAATAACACTTCCGGGTTTGTTTGGCCAAATGTGGGCATGTTTGTTAAGCTGTTCCCCAGTACCTCCCAGTTCTCCTGCCTCAATCCGGTCAAGCGCTCGTTTTATAAGCTTATTCCAAATTGGAGCAGCGCCTGTTACACCCGAGGCGATACGCGACATTTCCTCGTTATCATTGTTTCCAACCCATGTTGCAACAACCACTTCCGGACTATATCCAATTGTCCAGTTGTCGCGTAAATTTTGTGTAGTTCCGGTTTTAACAGAGACCTCAGGGTGGTTTCCAACAATAAGGTATGATGTTGTTCCAAAAGTTGCGGATCGTGCGTTGTTATCAAGCAGCACATGTGAGATTAAATAGGAAACTTCCATGGGCAATACGCGGTCTCCTTCTTTTATTTGATTTTCTTCAAACACACTCCCTTGCCAATCTTTAACTTCAAGTATTGAAACTGGTTCTTGTCGCAAGCCGCCGTTGGCAAATGCACCAAATGCTTTGGCCATATCTATCATTTTTACTTCTCCTCCTCCCAAGGTCAGTGACAAACCATATTTTGAAGGGTCCTCAAATGTTGAGATCCCCATTTTTCTTGCAAAGTCGACAAATTCAGAGACGCCATTTAACGCTAGGACTCGAACTGCTGGGATATTTAGAGAGTTTCCAAGAGCAAACCGTGCTTGGACGGCGCCGTTAAATGAATGGTTATAGTTGACTGGACAATACAAAGGTTGGCCAGGATTAGTAAAACAAGAAGGCACGTCGGCCAGTGGGGTGGCAGGTGTTATATTCCCATTTGACAGGGCAAGCGCATAATTTAGTGGCTTGATTGAAGATCCGGGCTGACGTTTGCTCAAGACAATATTTACCTTCCCGTCCTCATCTTGCGCAAAATAATCTTTTGAGCCAATCATTGCATATATTTCTCCAGTTTTTGGATTTGTAATGATTGCGGCGCCATTACCAACGTTCTCTTTTTTAAGTTTTCCAACTTCTGTAGCGATTGTTTGTTGGGCAAAATCCTGAAGCTCCAAGTCCAGCGTTGTTTTAACCCTTAAACCTCCTCGCTCAACTTGATGTTCTCCATACTTTTCTACTAATTGTTCTTTTACCCAAAGTGCAAAATGTGGAGCTTTAATATTATCTTGTTTTATAAAACTAAGTTGTTTATTCTCAGCTCGCTCAGCTTCTTCTTGAGAAATGTACCCGTCTTCAACCATTCTCTTAAGAACTAATTTTTGACGGTCTAATGCAAGTTCAGGGTGGGCTCCAAGCGGAGAAAAACGAGTTGGTGCAGCAGGCAAACCGGCAATTATTGCGGCCTCAGGCAAACTTAAGTCTTTTGCATTTTTGCCAAAATAGGTATGAGCAGCCGACTCAATACCCCAGGCTGTTCCTCCATAGGGGACATTATTTAAATACATTTCAAGTATCTTGTCTTTAGGATAAAGCGTTTCAATAATTAGAGTTAATGTTAGTTCCCTGATTTTTCTTTTAACTGTGCGCTCGGGCGATAATAGAGTGGTTTTGACTAACTGTTGAGTAATTGTTGACCCACCTTGCAGCTCGCCTTGAGTGGTGGTTTTTAAGAACGCTCGCCCAATGCCGGTTAGCGACAAACCATGGTGTTTGTAGAAATCCTTGTCTTCTATTGCAATCGTTGCTTGGGCAACGTAAGGAGGAAGCTCTTGAATATTAATTGGCGTTCTTCGCTTTTCTTCAAATATCTCGTAGATTAGCCTTCCGTTTCTGTCCAGAAGTTGAGTAGAAACTGGGTTGCGTGCCTCAGAGGTAAGTTGTGTTGGGAAGGGAAGTCCCCAGTATATGTAAATTAAAACAAAAAATGAAAAAGAGAAAATAAAGAAAGGGAGTGAAACTTTCTTCTTTTTTGCAAATCTCCAAAGAGTCTTTACTGGAGGCAATGTTTTAAGGTGGGTAAATTTGGACATGGTATCCATTATACGAAATTTAAACTGTTCGTACAAAAAAATGCTTTTGTTTGATAGTTGGTGAAGTATTATAATGTAATTACTAGTATTAAAAATGGACATTCAGGAGATTAAACAAAAAGTTTGGTGGAGTTACCTTGAGGAGGGGCAAAGGTGCTTGATTGAGGAATCTTTGCTGCTTTTAGCACGCGAAGAAAATGGTGTGGATAATTTTCACGACTATGCATTTATAGCATTTCCTATTGCCAAAGCATACGAAGGATTTTTAAAAAAGTTGTTTTTAGACCTTGGCTTGATTAATAAGTTTCAATATGAAAGTGACCACTTCAGAATTGGTAAATCATTAAATCCGGGTTTGCCAAAAAGGTTTAGAAACGATTCCTGGGTATATGATGATTTAACAAAGTTGTGCCAATCCGCACAACTTCCCCAATTTCTTTGGAATGTGTGGAAAGAATCCAGAAACATTATTTTTCACTGGTTCCCAAAAGAAAAAAATTTTATAGATCTTGCCCAAGCAAGAAAACGTGTGGAGCTTGTTATTGAGGCAATAGAGATGTCTCTTCTAGAGTGTAATATTTTGCCTCGAGAACACAGATTTTCTTGACACGAAGAGTGCCTTCAACTAAGATGGTGTTTACCTTGGAATATGGCTCGTTTGGCTGGGAGAATTACAGTTTTATTCATTGCCTGTTTTGTACTTCTTGTTTCTATATTCAAATCAGCAACTCCAACATATAATTTTACTCAACCTGCCAGTGTTGTCATAAACAAAGACTTAACTGAAGAAATTGAATATCCACTCCCGTATCCGGGAAGTGTTTTACCTGACCACATTTTATGGCCTACCAAAGCATTAAGAGACTGGGCTTGGATATTTGTAAACCGAGATCCGGTCCGACGAGCAGAGTTATATTTATTATTTGCAGACAAAAGGATTTTGATGGCCCAAAGGTTGATAAAAAACGGAAATGCAAACTTGGGGGTTCCAACGGCATTGAAGGCCGAACAGTATTTGGAAAGTGCGTATAAAGAGCAAGAGGCAGCCAGTAAAAAAGGAGTAAACACAGGGGATTTTTTGGAAAAACTAGCAAGTGCTTCATTAAAACACATGGAAATTATCAGGCAGTCAATGGATAATTCTCCGGAGGACGCAAAACCCGGCTTAAACCAAATAATGGATGTGCCAAAAAGCATTTATGAAAAATCTGTTCATGGGTTAAACGAAAAACAAAGACCAGCACCCAAAAACCAGCCTTGAGTTCTCCATTATTGTTACAAAATTTTACAGCCTTGGGCAGTGCGTGAAGTGATTTGGTGTGATATAGAAGTTTGCAGTTGACAGCAAGGATTTATTATTGGATTATGCAGACGTGAAACTTTCTTTAAAAAGTTTAACAAATTTTTCGCACACTAGTAACAAAATATGCAAAAACAAATAGCAATAACTTCCCAAGCAGAAGGCCAGAAAAAAGAAAACAAGAGAAAAGATGGAAACGGAAATGGAGTTTACTTTCCGCCAATAATACAAAAAAATCCTACGTTAGTTCGAGTCAATCCTGACCCCCTAGAGCATGGAACACAAATGGAAGGCATTGCTCAAAAAGTTTTCCTTGACCGATATTCCCTAAAAGACGATGCGGGTGCTCCTCTTGAGAAATACCCGGAGCAAATGTGGAGAAGAATCGCTAAAGCTGTTTCAAGAATTGAAAAAACTAATGACAAGCAAAAAGAATGGGAAGGGAAATTTTGTCAAGCGATGCAAGACTTCAAATTTGTTCCTGGTGGAAGAATCTTGGCAGGGGCTGGAACGGGGTTTGATGTTACTTACTACAACTGTTATGTTTTGCCCTCGCCGAAAGATTCACGCCACGGGATAATGGAAAACTTGGCCCAAATGATTGATATTATGGCCAGAGGTGGGGGGGCGGGGATTAACTTATCAAGTTTAAGGCCCCGAGGTGCACGTGTTAAAAAAGTAAACGGTTTTTCTTCAGGTCCAATGAATTGGGCTGAATTGTACTCGGTAGCAACACATGATGTTATTCAACAGGGCGGAACTCGACGTGGCGCATTAATGTTGATGCTTTGGGATTGGCATCCTGACATTGAGGAGTTCATAACTATCAAGAAAGATTTGACACGGATTCCTGGAGCAAATTTATCTGTTTGCGTTTCGGATCGTTTGATGGAAGCAGTTAAACGCGATGAGGATTGGCCACTTCTTTTTCCTGACTTGGATGATCCTGAATACGATGCTGTTTGGGATGGAGTTTTGGAAAATTGGATAGCTGCTGGTAAAAAAGTAAAAATTCATAAGACAATTAGAGCCCGTTATCTTTGGGATTTAATTTGTGAAGCTGCGTGGACTTCGGCCGAACCTGGGCTTCATTTTATGGAGCGAACAAATAAACTTTCAAGTACTTGGTATTTTAATCGCCTTATTTGTACCAATCCTTGTGTTACTGGAGATACCTTAGTGACAACAAATATGGGTATGGCGAGAATGGGAGATTTGTATAGCGCCGGTAGACCGTTTATGGCTGTGGTTGACGGTAAGGGGTATTTGGCTTCGCCTCCTGTTTTAACTGGAATAAAAAGGGTTTATAAGCTGCATACACTAGAAGGTTATGAACTTCGCCTGACGGAGGACCATAAAGTTTACACATCAAAAGGGATGGTTGAAGCTGGAAAATTAATAAAGGGAGATAAATTGCTTTTGTCCAATCGTGGCGCATTTGGCACGAGGGGAACACTAGAAGAAGGTCGGGTTTGGGGATGGTTGGTTGGAGACGGATCAATGAAGAAAGATAGAGCAGAACTCTTCTTTTATCAAAATGAAAAACAAGAACTTGCACCAATGTTCGCCTCAGCAGTATCAGCGCTGGTCAGCGCTGAAGGCTTAACAACAAGAAACTATTCGGTTAGCCCAGTATTTGTTCAGAAAGAAAACAAGGCTGTTGTTAAGTCAGAAAGACTTCACCGTATAGCAACAAGACTGGGGTTTGCTTACGGCAAAAAACACATTGTTCCTGAATCGATTTTTATGGGTTCTGAGACTTTGCAAAGAGGATTCTTACAAGGACTTTTTTCAAGTGACGGTTGTGTTTGTGGAACACCAGACAAGGGAGTAAGTGTAAGGCTGACTTCAATAAGCATAGAATTATTAGTAAATGTGCAAAGACTGCTTACTAACTTTGGAATTATAAGTAAAATATATTACAACAGAAGGACTGATCAAAAAAGACTCCTCCCTGATGGGAAAGGAGGCAAAAAGTTATATAACACAAAGGCCTATCACGACTTAATTATTTCAAAAGACGGAATTTCAAAATTTGCTGCGCTGATCGGATTTTTGCAAGAAGAAAAACAAGAAAAGCTTCGTTCCAGTCTTGCAATTTACGAAAGGGGACCATATAAAGCTTCCTTTTTGGCGACATTCGACCGCTTAGAAGAAGACGGGATTGAAGATGTTTTTGATATCACGGTAAGCAATGTTCATAGATTTACAGCAAATGGCATAGTTGTTTCAAATTGTGGCGAAGAACCGCTTCCACCATACGGTGTTTGCAACCTTGGTTCGTTAAATCTTGCAGCATTTGTTAATGATCAAGGGGAAATGGATTATGAATCCTTGGCAGATCACACAAGAGTGGCAGTAAGGTTTTTGGATAATGTAGTTGATGGAGACATCTACATCTTTGAAGGAATTAGAGAAGCGCAACTTAATGGGGAGCGAAGAATTGGTGTTGGAACAATGGGGTTGGGAGATGCGTTGATTAAAATGAAGATTCGGTATGGTTCGGACGAGTCAATTCCAGTTGTTGAGAAAATTTATAAGACAATAAGAGATGCGGCGTTTGATGCATCAGTTGACACGTCTCGCGAAAAAGGCGCTTTTCCGAAATTTGATAAAGAAAAATATCTTGAAGGTGAATTTATTAAGCAACTACCGGAAGATATTCGCACAAAGATCAAAAAACAAGGAGTTAGAAACGCTGTTATCTTAATGCAGGCTCCAACAGGTTCAACTTCTTTGATGGCTGGAGTTACGTCGGGAATTGAGCCGGTATACGAATTTTCATTCACCAGGCGAGACAGAATTGGGGAGCATAAGATTTACCACCCACTTTACCAAACATGGAAGGAAATGCATCCAGACGAACCGATCCCTTCATATTTTGTATCTGCAAACGATCTTATTCCAGAAGAACATATTAAGGTACAAGCAGCAGTTCAAAAATATGTTGACGCATCAATTTCAAAGACTGTTAATGCTCCAAACGTACACACAATAGAAGATGTTAAAAGGCTCTACTCGTTGGCTTATGAACTAGGGTGCAAGGGAATTACATATATGAGAGAAGGTTCTCGTCCTGGAGTTTTGTCAAGAGAAGAGGCCACGCCCAAGAAAGAAGTTCCAGTGGCTTTTGTAAAAACTACTCAAAACTTGTTAGTGTCAAGGCCAGAGAAAGCAGAAGGGGTAACCTACAGAGTAGTTACTCCAACAGGCACTGCGTTCATTACAATTAATCGCGACGAGGCCGACAACCCGCTTGAAGTGTTTATTAATATTGGTAGGGCCGGATCTGATGTTGCTGGGATGGCTGAGGCTTTGGGGCGTTTGATATCGGCAATGTTTAGAATTAAAGGAAACACAGGCTCAAAAGATAGAGTGTGGGAAATTGTTGATCAATTGTCAGGAATTGGAGGTCGGAGAACGGTTGGTTTTGGACCAAACAAAATTCGCTCTTTGCCTGACGCGATAGCAATTGCTCTTGCACGCCACTTTGGAGTAGAGAAAAAAACAAATGGAATAAATCTACTCAACGGTAGTGGTGCAACTTTAAATGGAGATAGTTTTATTACAACAGATTTGCCCAACGGCCAGGCCTTGGGCGAAACACCTTCCCAATTGCAAGCTGAGGCTGTCATGGCGGCGCACAACCCTGACCCCACGCCGGCCTCAGCTGAATTTGACAAACTTCGCGGTGCGACAGCTGAGATAGCCCCGTATGACAGGGCATCAGCTGAATTTGACAAACTTCGCGGTGCGACAGCTGAGATAGCCCCGTATGACAGGGCATCAGCTGACATTTGCCCACAATGCGGTGCATTAGCCCTGGTACACGAGGAAGGATGCAGTAAATGCTACTCCTGTGGCCATGCGGAGTGCTAGAGATTGGGGGTTAAAGAGTTAGCCTGTCCTGCCAAGTACCAGGCGGTACCTGGTTTGTGTTAAATTCTTTTGTCTCTAATCTCTAATTATTCGCGGGGTTGCTCCATGTTCTTTTTTGTCGTGGTATAATCAATCTTGCTGGCGCAAGATTTCGTATGGCCCCTTGTGCTATGCACTATTTAGTCGGCCATAATTTTTCTATGACGACTCTTGAAGCCCAGGAAAGATCTCCTATCAGCGCGAGTGTTGAGAATCCTCAATTAGAAAAGCCAACGGACCAGCAAAGGTTGCAAGAAGTTGAGCATGTTTTGGAAACGATCGAGCAACACCCTGCTCCAATGCCAGTTCAAGATGATCAGACTGGCCAAGTTGTACTTACTCCAACACAAACTCAGCAAGCCATTTCAATTGAATTGCCATTAACAGAAGTTGAGGTAGTTCAAAAGAAAGGTTTGCATGCAAAAGCAGCAAGTACTGCAAGGTGGATTTGGGAGTGGTGTGCAAGAATGGCAAAAATGGCAGCAATTGGAAGAACAAAGGTGGTTTACAAAGATCAAAACCCCAAGCAATGAATTTAATTTTCAATTTACAATTTTCAATTTTCAATCAATTTTCAATGCTTAAATTTTAAAAATTCAAACATTAATTATTTGATTGAAAATTTCAAATTTCAAATTAATAATTATTGAAGATATGGATTTTTTAGACACAATTATTCAAACATTAATAAGTGCTGGCACGATATTGCTTGTCTTAGGTCTTTTTGCCTCAGTTATTGCAGTCCTCGCAATTTGGTTTTTGACACTTTTTAAAAATCGGAAAAGGGAAGCAAGGTCGTTAGACTCGGTGCTTTTACAAATTGCAGTACCTAGAAACAACGAGGTAAAAATTGATGCTGCTGAGCAAATGTTTGCCTCGCTATACTCTGTTAAAAAGGGTGGATGGAAGCAAAGGTTTGATTCACAAGAAACAATTTCTTTTGAAATTGTCGGACGAAAAGAAGACATAAGGTTTTATGTTTGGTGCCCAAGGAAATTGAGAGACTTGATAGAAAAACAAATAAATGGTGCATACTCTGACGCAGAGATTACCGAAGTTCCGGAATATAACTTGTTTACGCCCGACGCCTCAGTTGCCTATTCTTCTTTTCAACTTCGCAACCCGTCTTACAACCCTATTAAGGTTTTTAAAGATTTGCCAACAGACACACTGTCTTCTTTAACTAGCACTTTGGCTAAGATGCAGGAAGGAGAAAGCGTTAGTATTCAACTTCTTGTATCGCCGACCGATAGTAATTGGAAAGGACTGGGTAAGGGATACTTGTCCAAACTTAAAAAGTCTGAATCAGACCCTGATAAAGCATCTTATAAAGTTGACGCAAAATCAATGGATGCAATCAACAGCAAGCTTTCAAAGCAGGGATTTGTAACAACAATTAGGGTTGTTGCAGTGTCCTCGTCAGATGAGGCCGCAAAAGCTCATCTGGCAAACTTAAAGTCATCATTTGAACAGTTTGCGGGCGAGCTAAACGGCTTTAAGAGTAGAAAAATTCGCAACAAAGGAAGCTTTGTTACCGATTTTATATATCGGTACCACCCGATGTTTAATGTTTTCGGAAACGAAGAAATGGTTCTTAACTCCGAAGAGCTGGCAACGATCTTCCATTTCCCTAACAAGCAGATTACCACGCCCCACATTCACTGGTTAAACGCAAAACGTGCCCCTGCGCCATCTGAGATACCTACCTCGGGGGTTTATATTGGTATGAGTTCTTACAGGGGAATTTCTCGGCCAGTTTACATTCAAGACGACGACAGGCGCCGCCACATTTATATCATTGGGCAAACAGGTACTGGAAAGTCAGAGCTTTTGAAAGATTTGATAATGCAGGACATAAGAGCGGGTAGGGGTGTTTGCTTCATGGATCCTCACGGAGATCCAGTTGAGGAAATTTTGAAAATGATTCCACCTGAACGCGCAGAAGACGTAATTTATTTTGATCCAAGTGACACAGAGCGGCCAATTGGATTAAACCTACTTCAAGCGCTCGACGAGCAACAAATGCATTTTATTGCAACTGCAATTATCAACCTAATGTACAAGCTTTATGATCCCTACAGAACTGGAATTATTGGTCCTCGCTTTGAACACAACGTTAGAAATGCAATGTTAACCGCCTATGAGGTAGAGGGTGCAACAATTGTTGAGGTTTTTAGAATATTATCTGACCCGTCTTTTGTACAAGAGCTTATTCCAAAGATCAAAGATCCAATGGTTAGGCGGTACTGGACAGACCAAATTGCCCAAACCGCTGAGTTTCATAAATCTGAAATCTTAGATTATGTTTTGTCCAAATTTGGGCGCTTTGTTACAAACACCTTAATTAGAAACATAGTCGGACAAAGCAACTCAACGCTAGATTTGCGCAAAATCATGGATGAGGGCAAAATTCTTTTGGTCAATCTATCAAAGGGTAAATTAGGCGAGGAAAACTCAAGTTTCTTGGGGCTTCTACTTGTACCCCGTATATTAATGGCCGCACTAAGTCGTGCAGATATTCCGACTGCGGAACGTAAAGATTTTTATTTTTATGTTGACGAGTTTCAAAACTTTGCAACTCCGGATTTTGCCCAAATCATGTCTGAGGCACGTAAGTTTAAGTTAGACCTTTGTGTTGCAAATCAGTTTATCGGCCAGGTCGAAGAAGAGGTCAAAAATGCCATTTTTGGGAATGTGGGAACAATTATGTCTTTCCGAGTTGGAGTAGGAGACGCAAACCACATGTCTCGCGTTTACCAGCCTGTGTTTGGCGAGGATGACCTCTTAAACATAGAAGCATACAATATTTATATGAAAACTACAGTCAACAACGAGCCTGTTCCGCCGTTTTCTGTAAATTTGAAAAAAGATATGTCCAAGCTAAAAGATTTGGAAAACGGTAGGGTGGGTGAAATAATCAAAGAAATGTCCAGACTTAAGTTTGGACGAGACAGAGCTTTGGTTGAAGCCGAAATTACTAGAAGAGCAAAACTGTAATTAAAGTTTCTCTTCGACTTCTTACACTCCTATAATGCTTCTTTCGAGTTTTCCATTTAATATTGCAATAGATGATTAGCCTTGAAAGCGGAAGAAGAATTTTTTCGGGTAAAGAGGAAAAACAGCATCCTGAAAGTCTTGACGAAAAACTCAAAAGAATTAAGGAAATTGTTATTACGCTAACAGATGAACAATTTCAAAAACTGGGGGTTGTGGGATATCAAATGGGGTACAACGAAGGTGCGCCATTTTGTGAGGCTGCAACTTTAACCCGAGGTAAGTTTTTACGTGTTTGTGAGGATAAGATAAACGCAGACAGAGAATTTGACAAGGCTATGTTTGAAATTGTGCAGGCATCAGGTTCTGAGTTTTCCGGAAAAAACGAAAATTGGATTGCTGCAGTTTCTAACAAAAGAAGAATTGATGCAGAGTTGACTATTTTTGTGGATTTATCCACGGAAGTTGGAATATTGACTACAAAGAAAAAGATTTCAACTCCGAAAACAGTTTCTGAGCCACGATCCACAATCACAGAGAGACTGAGGAATAAAAAGGAGATGGTTCGACAAATAATTGGCAACATTGGCCAAGGGGCAAAGGATATAGTTTCTACCCTAACAGTTAAAAGAAAAAACAATGAAACTGAAAATGTGAGGAAAGAAGAACAAGTAGAGACTCAAGAAAAAAAGAGAGGACTAATCTGGATAGTCATTTTATCTGAAAAAGAAAGAAAGGAAAGATTGCGAAATTGGCTGTGGGGACATGCTATTACAGACGACGAAAGGGAACAGTTTGAGAAAGAAGAGCTTGGAGCTCCGAAAAAAACTGAGGTGACAGAAAGTATGGTTGAATCTAGAACTCTACCTGGGACAAAACTTATTCAGAAGTATTGGGAAAGCAACGCTGTTGGACGATGGAAGAAAGAAGGGCTAAGGAAGATCGATGTTGAACGTCGGATTAAGGTCTTAAAAGCACTAGGGGCAGTTTCTGCAAGGCATGCAAAGGTTGCTTTTAGTGTTGCTGCGGTATCTGGAGTTGACGCAGCAACTTTTCTTGTGCGCGATAGACGAGGGAGACTTGTACTTGCAGGACTGGCATTTTTTATGTTTCTTGTCAACAATCAGGACACTTTGTTAAATCAAGCCTATTCTCTATCTGGAGGATTGGGTAATATTGATTTAGGGCAATCTTTTCCGGTTGCTCATGCATTTCCAGATGCAGGCGGTATTGATTTAAGTGTGCCCCAGGCCCATACTTTTTCAAATGCAGAAAGTATTAACTTAAATGACCAACCACATGTGTTGTTTTCAACTGACGACGCGCAACATATTTCTTCTTCAGTAGCTACAACAAATGCTCCAGTTTATACAGACTTGCCGCTTGATAGCATGGACAGCCCTGCAATTGGTTTACACGACTCACCTACTGAAACGTCCATTCCTGCTGCAATTCAGGAAGTTGTTCAAAAGCCGCTATTGTCAGGAATCCAATCTGGTATGCCAATCGAGCCCCAGGTTCGTGCACTAGCCGAAAAACTTCCAGGCGATTTTAATAATAACTATTATAGACTTCTTGTCGACTCATTTAACCAATTTTCAGACAAATTTGAAACAACAGCTAGAGCAATGACCAACGCTTCAAGTTTAGATCAGACTCATATCCAAGCTGCGAAAGATCAACTTGATGCAATAGCCAAATTAAAACAAGGGGACGTAGACCCCAGTAGCAAGGTTGGCTTCGACACACTTATGAAGGCAATGCGTTATTGGAGGTAATTATGAATTCAAACGATTTAACAATTATTGCGCTTTACGACAGCTTGATGCAAACGTTGAGAGAAAGAGGTTTTTCCGATCAAGAAACAGAGGAGCTTTTTATTCAATTTACAGCACAAGCTGAAATGGAAGTTGTTGAGGAGATAATCCAAAACATGACGCACGATCAGCTTTCAATACTTGACCAAATACCTGAAAGCACCTCAGCTGACCAAATTGCACAAAGGTTGGGACTTGAATCAAACACAGTTGGCCAATTAAGAGCAAAAAGAACAGCACTTTTGGTTCAAGAAGTAATATCTGCAATAACCCAACCCCTTTAGCCACAGATTTACTACCTCAGCCTTATTTAGTATAATAGACATATTAAGCGGGCCTGTAGCTCAGTGGTAGAGCAAACGTCTTATACACGTTCTGTCGTAGGTTCGAATCCTACCAGGCCCACTTTTTGAAACTGTATGGATTCTGAAAATACAACAATCTTCTTGAGAAAAAGAAAAAAGCTGAAGCAAAGCTGGCAGACGCAAAACAAAGACTCGGACATCCCCATTTGGACTTCACTTTTGCGTAGTGCAGCGAAGGCATAAAGCAAGAGTAGTCGCAGCGAAGTAAGAAGCTCTTATGTCCGCCCATGATCTAGCAGAGTCAGAGTTTAACCTGTGGACTGCATATCTTGAAGATATTAACAAGCAACTACTTGAGTTAAAAAAGAAAATAGACTTGTATAGTTAATTTTTTTTTGGTAGCATTTTGGCAATGGCCAAGGTTGGCATTATTGGTTGGGGAGTAGTAGGTCAAGCTGTAGGGCAAGGATTTGCGAAAAAGCACTCCGTGTTTTGGTACGATAAGTACAAGGAAGGTCCTTGGACTTTGGGCGACGTTATTGAAAAGTCAGAGTTCTTCTTCATTTGCGTACCAACTCCAATGTACCATGATTTTTCCGGAACCGACCTGAGCATAATTGACGGCGTTGTTGGCAATATTGCTTCAAAAATTAGAAACACTTCGAAAATTATAATAATTAAGTCCACTGTCATGCCCAGAACAACCGCCAGGCTTCAAGAGAAGTATCCTAACGTTAATTTTGCAATGAATCCAGAATTTTTAACCGAAGCTAATGCTCCTTGGGATTTTTTACACCCTGATAGAACAATAATCGGGACCTTTTCTGAAGCAGTTTCGGCCAGACTTGCAACGCTTTATAGGACTATTTTGCCAATGAGGTCAAAAATATTTTTGACTGACCCGATCTCTGCTGAGCTTGTTAAGTATGCTGCAAACGCGATGCTTTCAGCAAAGATAATAATTTGCAACGAGATTCATGCTGTTGCTCAAGCTCTTGGAGTGTCATACGACAACATAAAAGACATGATGGCTGCCGATCCAAGAATGGGTGGACACTTGAAAGTTCCTGGACCCGACGGGGATTTTGGTTTTGGTGGAAAATGTTTCCCCAAAGATCTAGTTGCACTTTTGGATTTGGGCAGAAAGCTGAAAATTGATTTATCAGTTTTGGAGGCTGTTTGGGCAAAAAACCTTCAGGTTAGGAAAAACTATAATTGGGAAGAAATACCAGGTGCTGTTAAAGTAATTAGAATAAATTCCAAATTCAAAATTACAAATCCCAAACAAATTCTAAGTTAAAAATGTCAAATTACAAACAGTTTTGAATTTTGGTAATTAAAAATTTAAAAATTATTTGGAATTTGGAATTTGAGATTTGTAATTTAGAGTTCCTCTAGTTTTGTCCCTTTTTTACCTTCTCTTTTATCAATAAATTGAAGATAATGTTCTGTTGTTGAAAGTCTCTTGTGGCCAGCAATCTTAGAAACAGTAACGATGTCAACTCCAGACTTCAATTGGTGGACAATAAAGGTATTACGAAGATCGTTCACCTTAGCCTTTTCAATCCCTGCTTCTCTAAAGTAACGATCAATTGCGCTTCTGATGTTTCTAACCAAGAGAGGCTTGCCCGTCTTTGTAACAAAAATGTGATCGCTTGTCGTCTTTGGACGAATTGCAATATATTGATTTAAGGCGTCCCGGGCTGTTTCGTTTAACGGAACTTCTCTCTGTGGTTGGGACTCATAGGCTCGAATGAAAATTTTATCACTGATGTCTTCAAGTCTCAAATTTGCAACTTCTCCAATTCTGACTCCAGTTTGAAGCATTAACTCAATAATTGCCCTAATTCTAAGATCGCTTCGTGCGGCGTCTCTAAGTGCTCTATACTCCATACGAGACAAGATTCGTGGTGGAGGATTTTGGTATTTTGGATGGGCAACTGGGGCTGCAGGATCGTTTTCAATTAATTTTTGTGAAACAAGCCAGGTAAAGAAGGTTTTGATTGCATTTAGCTTTCGAGAAACCGATTTGTCGGTATAACCGCCTTTTTGCATTGTAGTCTTGAAATCTTCAATATCTGAGGAACGGACAGAGTCAGGTGTGGTTTTACCCTTTTCGCTCAAGGAGCTTGCAAGTTGCTCTAAGTCTTTTCGATAAGCTAAAATGGTAGCTGATGCCCGTCCTCGGGATTGGAGGATTGTTATAAAGTCTTTAATGAGTTCAGAAACGTTCTTTTCGGTTGCCATATATAATAAATAACACTTAATTTTACAATTCAGGACTGTATTAGTAAATAAGCAATTTGAGCTTGATTACTATCCTATATTATCACACACTTTTAATAATTGCAAGAGTGAAAATGTAAACACATGAAAAAACACGTCCGCTGGTTACTACTTGCTATAAGCGTGGCTATGGTCCTATCTATGGGTCGGAACACGTTTAGCTTGCTTGGGAAGGGCAATTCAATAGATGAAGTGGAAGCTGATGTTAAAAAGCTTGAAAAGGAACAAGTAAGCCTGATTGAGCTCAAAGAAAGGGCAGAATCAAGCGAGTTTGTGGAAAAAGAAGCTCGAGAAAAACTAGGGCTGGTAAAGCCTGGGGATGTGGTTGTTGTCTTGCCTCCTGAGGAAATATTAATCAAGCTTGCTCCATCCCTAGACAAGCAAACCTTTATTGAGGAAAAGCCGATCTGGGAGCGGTGGTCAAAGATGTTCCTTGGTCTATGAACTTACGAGGTTGATTTCTCGTATAACTCTTTATGTGTTCCTATCGAAATAAAGTAGGCAACAAGCTCATCTCCTTCAACCTTTTCTTGGTATATGGCTCGGTAATCGTTTGTAATATCAATACTCCTATATCCTTGGTATTCCCTTTTGAGCGAGTGGTTGTCAAGTTCTGGGCTGAAGGGATTTTTAATAAAAGTTGTAATTTTTTCTTTAAAACTTTTGCGGACTCTGACATTTAGTTTTTTTAATTGTCTTAAAAAATCAGAACTATATCTGATGGTCATATTCCGCGGTCTTCAAGATACTTTACAGCATCGTCAGCAGTTGTGAAAGCAGGTGAAGTCTTACCTTTTTTATAGCTTTCTTCTGCTTTCATCATTACGGATTTTAGGTATTTATTGGGCTCTTCGTCTCGTGCTGAAAATTCAATTGCTTTACTTCTTGCAAATTGCTTTAAAAAAGCTTTTATTACTACGCTGAGGGGAATACCCAATTTCTTGGCCACTTTTTGTGCCTCCTTTTTAGTTTGAGGATCTACTTTTGCAGTAACGATTGCATAATTCATAGGTATACCAAAGTATATACAGTAGTATACCATTTGTCAATCCTCAAAATTCAAAACTCAGCCTGCGCGCGGCAAGATAATGCCAGTTACTGATTGTTTATTCGAGCGTAAGTTGATATAATACGGTGTAAGTTTACATGCGGGGTAGTGTAGAGTTGCACAGGAGGCTCAAAATGGGCTCATTCGATGGTAACATTGAAATGATAATTTGGCTATATCGGGGAAACCCTAATCGAAGTCGAAGGGCAATCCCGAGGGAACCTTAATATTATCGCAAGATAATGATCTAGGACTCCGTAGAGACTATACGCCAAACTCCGATATATATCGGAGATGAGATAGTCCGACACTCCAAGTAATTGGAGAAACAGCAAGCATAATCTCCTAGGCCGGGCGCGACTCCCGGCCCCGCAACAAGGTAGAACTGGAGGCAAAATATGTTTCCATTTGGTGCGTATATTCAGGCTGATTTTCAGGTGCGACCCGTTCTGCGATAATTGGCTCCGCTTCTTTCATCTTTTTAAGTGTATAAATGTATTCTGGTGCGTCAAAACCCACAATTTTATCCTTTAGGGTTAGGTGCGACCCAAGTCCCATAAAAATATCTCGCTTTATTTTAATATCTCCATTTGCAAACCGCTCTTTAGCTCTTGTGGCAAAGGTAAACGCTTTCTCGGTTTGGTCGTTTGCTCGAATTAAGCGTTCGTCCATACCCATAAGCTGTTTCCCCAGCCCCTTTAGTTCTGCTTCCAAGGTTTCTTTTTGAACTTTGTATTGCTCGTCGCTCAATAAGCTGCCGTCTTGATTAGCTGGTGAAATTTTGAGTTGCAATAGGTTGTTGAGCTTAATCCGGCAATCGCTATGGCCTCGTTTAATGTTTTCTGTGGTGTCATCTTGGAAGGTTTTCTCTTGTTTATTGTCTTTAATAATCTGGCGTACTGCCCAGTCCATAAACAAGGGTGAGATTTCAATTTGAGATAGTGTTTCGTCAATTTGTTTCTCGAGCCTATCTACTCGTACTGCCTTTTCTCTACAACTTGGATTCCTTTTTCTCCCGCAACGGTAATAAATGTAGTGGAGAATGGTTGGGTCGTCCATATTTTTAATAAGAGTTCCACAACCAGTGCATTTTTCCTTATTTTTCTTGGTAAGCGAGAATTTAAGCTTGCATTTGGTGCAAATACATTGCCACTTTTGTTCTGCTACTACGCTTGAGCTACACGAGCCACAGCGAACCATACTGCCTGTATAGGCAAAGTTGTGGTGTTGGAGTTTGTATTGGCTTCTACGGCCTAATTTAACCTGTATTTCGTCAAATATCTTTTGGTCTACTGCTGGTTCGTGTGCGCCTTCATACCATTTTCCACTTCCTTCTGGGTATTCAAACTTTTTACAATAAAAAGGGTTAGTCAAAATCTTATAAATCATGCTCAAAGAAAGTGGTTTGCCTCCACTTCTTTTCTTCTGTCTTGAGCGATAATGCCATATATCTTTTGCTAATCTATGTATTTCTACGACTGCTGTACCTTGGTGAAACAACACAAAAATTTTCTGGATAAAAGGGAAGCGTTCTGAATCGGTAAGTACCTTCCTAAATCCACTTTCGGTTGTTTTATCGTTCAGATACCCTTGAGGAGCAACGCCTGGTCTCCAACCATCTCTTGCTTTCTTCTCTAGGCCTCTTTCAACAACAATGCTTTTATCGTCTGAGTCTTTTTTAGAGATACCAAATTCAAGGGTCAACATAAACTTATCTTCCGGGGTATTTCGATACGTCCGCGAAGGTGTGCGAATTTCGACTAATTTGTCTTCATCCATGAGATAAAGAAGCTGGCCTGCGTCAAGTGCATTACGGCAAAGTCTGTTTGGGTGCCAAGTTAAAATTGCATTTGCTTCACCACTCTCTATTCGGGCAAGCATATTGTTAAAGATTTCTCGCCCGGGTTTATGTGCAGATTTTGATTCTTGGAGAACTTCAACAACATTTAGGGTGTGTTTTGCTTTTATTCCTTCGAGCACATATAGTTGCTCTGGAAGAGAAGCCGCTTGCCGCTCCTTGTTATCCTCAGAACTCTTGCGCGCATATCCTAAATAGCGAAGATAGATTTGTTTTTCTTCCATAAAACCTTTAAAGGCCGCCCTGGTTGTACTCAAACTGATTGCTCAGGTTGTCCAAGACGGCCATCAAAAAAAGCAATCAGTCGTTTGAGTACAGTTTAATCATGCTCCTTGCATTTATCCTTGTCAATATCACTAGATTTAGGTAGATTCTTGCCATAAACCGCCTTAACTAGTCCTACAAGTCTTGTGTCGTAATCGAGGGCTTGCTCATCAGTAAGTTTAACCCCGTACTCTTGTAAGTATAATTCTTTAAACTCAATAATTGCTTCTTGGCTAAGCACGAGGTACTCCTTCAATGGTCGCTCCTGGAAAAATATCTAGTAGTTCTCCATCCGTTAACTGATCTGAGGTTTTATTTGCCTGACTTAAGCTCTCCGCAACTCCGTAATCTATATGTGTATCTGCGAATTGCGGAACACTTAGTTGCTCTTCTTTAAGAAGCGAATAATAGAAAGGCTTAGTAGTTGAGCGAGTTACTTTCTTCTCTTTTATAAGCTCGCTTAATGCAGATTCTACTGTTCTTTTGGAACATGTTTTAGCTTGAATGACCTGGTCTATAATTTCTTGTCGTGTTAGCGTTTGCTCTAAAAGAGATAAAACAGCCTCTTTTGCTTCATCTTTCTTTAATTTATCTTCTTCCACGACTCCTTGATAAACAAATCCGAGTCCTGTGTCAGTCTCTTCTAAAGTTAGAGCAAATGAAGGAATTGGCCTTGTATATCTAGATTTAGTCTGGGTTACTTTTATCTTTGTAACGCTTTCGGCAACATCGCTAAGCTTAGTAAGAGTAAGTTGAGAATCCACACACCCTCTGATAATTATGCTTCCCATCATGTCTTCGCCATCAACCCTACGTCTGCTGAACTTATCAGTTTTCTTGTTGTGATGTATAAAAATTACTGCTGTCTCTTCGGTTAATTGGCGAAGTCTGTCAAAAACTGGTTTCATCTCAGTTGAAGAGTTTTCATCCTTGTTATGGATGAAACGGAGAGTGTCAATAATTACTAAACCAATTTTATGCTTATCGATATATTTAAGGACTTCATCAAATACACATTGATCATCTACGTTAAATACCCATTCCTGCTTAGGATAAATGTGTAATGGTATATCATCCTGCTCTATAAAATCAGAAAGACGTTTTTGAAGCCAAGGTTCAAGATTTTCTTGATCGATTAGAAGAACAGGAACCTGAATGGTTTTATAAAGGTCAAATAATGTATTTCCTCTCGCCACTGTTGCTGCAAGGTAATTTGAAAATAAAGATTTACAAGACTCTGGTGAACCTGCAATTGCAACCAAACCTTTCTCTGGTACTAGACCCTCGACTATCCATTTAGGCTCCTCGTACGTTTGAGCTTTAAACTCTGACCATGTAAGAACTTTAATATCAATTGGTTTAAGTGAATCTTCTATTTCTAGTTCAAATTTGTTATTTATCATAAATAAAAACTCCTGCTTCGGGTGGCACCCACACAGGAGTCTTTATTAGCCACCCGATTTTTACCAATAAAAGAATTTATATTGGTCTAATTAGAAGTGTGACAAGCAAATTTATCGGAAGGCAAATGCAAAACGAGGCTAAAATGTAGAACTTTTATTACAGAAGGTCTCTAGGGGACACTTTGAGAGCTTTTGCGATCTTTTTTAGAAGTCTTAATGAAGGAAGCCTTACTCCTTGTTCAATAGCGCCAATATAACCGGTACTAACACCTATAATATCTGCTAATTCTACTTGCAAAAGACCCCGTTGTTTTCTGTAATACTTGAGCTTTTCTCCAAAGGCTTTAGGAATACGTTTGACCATAAAACAATTATTCCTAAACAAACACCTTGGCGCTCCAACTATTTGTTAGACTTTATGCTAATATTAAAGGGAATTTTTACACAACTATTTGTTGTGGTTCTAAAATGGAAAACATAACCACATTTGATTTATTAGCTTCTTTTCTTTGGACTTGGGTTGTTGGACTATCACCGGCTATTCTTATCAGGTTTGTGTTTTTGAAGCGCCCTCTAAGAAAGAGGTTTGTAATACCGCTTGTTATAATGCTTTGGCTTGCTCAATCTTACATCTCGTTCCTCATTAGCGATGCTGCAGAAGTAGAATGGCGGCTAAGTTCTGCACTTGTTTTAGTTGCGCTTGCGTCTTTCTTCATTTTGCGTAAGAAAAATAAATTACAAACCAATAACTAACAGCTAAGATGAAAAAGAAAATACTTATCACGTCTCCTCTGTTTCTCCTATTAATCTTCCTTTTTTATTGGTTTCAAATTAGACCAGCTGAAATTAGAAGTTATTGTGATTGGGAAACCAAAAGTAAGAGTTCATGGAGAGTAACAAAAAATTATGATGCGAATTACAACTCTTGCTTGCACGAAAAAGGTCTTAAATGAAAAAATTAAGCTCTTTTTTTGAGAAGAAGCAATCAATAAAGATTCTAGGAGAGATACTAAACCAGGAGAGCGAGCCGATATTGTACCAGAAAGCAAAGACGAACAAGCCGGAGCTAAAGAGGCAATTGAAGTCGGTAGCAGAGAAGTGGCATCAGGGGAGCGTGAGGTCAGCGATACTGGCACTAGAGAGCGATCTTCAGCACGGGTTAAAATAAATTAAAGCGAAGGTAGCAAAATGAGTTATAGTAACTTCATCTCAAGAAAAACTTTATATACCTCACTAGCAATAAATTTAATTTTAATCTTAGCCTTAATTGTTGGAATTTTATGGAAGTTCGCCGAAGAAAGGATAGTTGACCAATCTGCAAAACCTTACGCCCCGGAAGTCACTACAGAGGCCGTGGAGAACATAAACGACAGGCGTGAACTACCAGAGTGTTTTCTTGGTCGTTGCCCCCAATACTTTAGTATGGAAGTCGATGGAGATCCAAATACATTCGAAAGCATCGTTGTCATCCCAATTAGCATGACTAAAGGCGCGGGAAAGGTGTGGATTATTAGAGAAGGTAAAGTTATATTCGAAACTGCTGCTCTTGCCCAGATAGGTATTAAAGAAAACGAAGGTGGTAACGGCTTCACTATTTCATATTGGAAAGACTGGTCTGATATAAAAAATCCGGTTGTGGCTAGCGCAGAGTATAAATACCAAGATGAAAAATTTGTCCTTGTGGGAGGAGAGCAACTTCCTGACAAACCTCCTTTTTGAGAGTAACTTTTCGTATTACACTTATACTCAATATGAAAACACTAAAACACTTCTTTGCTAACAGACTGGAAGCATTGTTGGTATTCACACTAGTTCTTGTTTGCATACCCTTAATCACTAGTAACACCTCTATAATCACCAAAGACACATTTCCGATCTCTATTGTTCATACAAAGATAGACTGTAGCAACATTGAGGGTTACAAAAACTGGCTATCCACAAATAAAGATACTTTAATTCCAAAACCATATGGAACAGACGGGTACTTAATAGAAAGTATAAATCCCTTAGGAATCGACCATACAGTTTATATAGTTACTTGTAATGAAAGATTAAACAAAGATGACGAGTGGACTTCACAAACCCAAGCAGTACTTGTGTATTCAAGTGTATCTAAATCTATTCTGGATTTCTCTTTAATGGATGAATATATAAATTTTGTAAGTACAGGTGATGTTAATGATAACAACATAGAAGATGTCGTAATACAAATGGCAACAGGTGGTAATTGCTGGTCGTGTGAATGGAAAGAAATTTTCGAGGCTAAAGACGATAAAGTAGCCCTGCTAACAAAAAATATAAATATTCCCCAGTGGCCTAGTAACGGCGACTCAAGGGATTATGGGCAAGCAGTTTTTAAAGTTGAAGATCTAGACGGAGATGGAGTTAAAGAATTGATCGTTTCAACCTCAGTTTGGGAAATGGCTTTTGATTTTTGTCATGCCTGCTCGCCAGGCATACAGAAAGTATATAAGTGGTCTGGTACAAGCTATGAAGAAGACAAAAAATCAGATGCCTATATCTCTTTTCACAAAAAATGGCTGGAAAGCTCGCTTGTCGCATGGAAAGATGATGGATGCGATAATTCGACACCGAACGGAGGTATGCCCAGTGAATGTCTACAAAGGGTAATAGACGTTCTTTTAGAATATGACGCTTTGGGTATGAGAGGTGTTGGTTGGAAGTTCTTTTGGAACAATACAAACCCTGAATTTTTCAAAAAGAAGTACGTGGGAGAAGAATGGGATTCTATTACGCGAGTGCGCTCTGTTCTTAAAAAACAATATGACAACAATCAAGAGTTCTCGCCTGATGATGAAATCACTAGCTCGGATGTTCAGTTTTATTTTCCTATTAAATACAACAGCTTTTGGGCATACGATGGAGTAAAAAAAGAGTTGGTTGAAGGGATAATGGAGACAACTGAGAGTAAGAAGTATGTTGAAGTAGTTAATTACCAATACATGGTAGACGGAAGTATTGATATTAAACTAGGTGACGACTCAAACTATCTTATTCGAGGCTCCACAATCGATTTTGAGCCACAGAGCGAACAATCAGATAAGTTTACCTTAACCCTTCCACTTTCAGTCGGACAAAAATGGGGAGATGAGGATCAATTAAAAAATAGGACTGATGGATATTATGTATGGGAAGTGGAAGAAAAGTTTTCCCAAGAGGTATTAGGTAAAAAATATGATGAATGCTTCAGGATAGCGCTAAAAATGCTTACAGGTAAGGAGTATAGGATATTTTGTTATGGAGTAGGCATTGTTGAGGAAGGCTACAAACATAATGGCTCCTTACATGAAGAAATATCTAAACTTACTGCTTATCAATAAAATATGAACATTTACCTTGATGACCAAAGAAAAGCTCCGCGGCTAGATTTATGGAGGCTTGGTATCAAGCCTAATCCTAAAATGCTATATATGGAAATTGCGAAGTCAAAAGAAACTATCGAGCTAGCACGAAGCCATAATCTTTTTCATTAAATACTATCCTTTGCTTTCCCAGAGTAGATTGGGGTTGGCAGGTTAATTTGTTGATAAAGTGTTGTTCCATCTTTATACCTACCTTTTAGTTTGTATGCCAAGTCCAATACTCTTATTACAACATTCGCGTCACTAACGTCTAACAACTGCCTATGTGTGTTGAGTAATACTTCGTCAGGGAATATAGTGTCCATCAGATCTTTCCAACCCTTACTCTTTGTCAACTTTTGAGGGGTTTTTGCAGTTGCAGGAGAATATCCGGCAGCAATCATCGCTTTACCCAAATTTCCACCATTTTCCACTAATTTTGAAGCTACCAAGTTTTGTTTTATGGTCGGCATTTCAGATATTATCTCACTTTAAAGATAGTCTTGTAAGAGATATAGGATTATAATCGTGCGGGATGGTAACAAAGGTATTTCAAGATTTCCCAAATTTTAAGAAACAACTTATTGATTTCGATAATCTTTATGCTCAATTAAAAAAGAGGAGGGTTATTAAAACTCTTCCACGATCTACCGGTAACAAGAAGAAAGATTTGTACTCCACACTTGCTCACTACATAAATATTATTCATTTAAAACTTATTCATCAGTTGCAGCTGCTGATTTTAGGCATAAACTCTGAAAATCCAGAGGTAGCAAGTATCGTTCGGTCTTGTATCGAAACGATAGGAGCACTGGCATATATAACTAATAAAATAACTCCTAAAAAAACGGATTATGAGTTTATTTGGGAGCTACTTTATGTAGCAACAATGGGACAAAACACAAAAACAATGTCGGGTAAAATAACTTTTTCTAATGCTCCTCAAAGTATTCATACAGCGGATTATGTGAGAGAAATTAATAAATTGCTTAATATTGAATTGGATAGAATAGGCTCTGAAAACAAGGACTATATTTTGGAAAGTTATGACTTTTTATCTGAATTTACGCATCCTAATTATCTTGCTTTACAAGTATATTGGCGAGTCGATCATGGTGAACTAATTTACGATAAAAAGATTGCATGTTTAAGAGAAGAGGAATTGAGTCAAATTTTACTTACAACTATTCCGTTAATTCTAGTTTATGAGATGACACTTAGAAAGGCAGAAAAGTTGGAGCAAGAATTTGTTGTAAGGTAGCAAATGATAAATCAATTAGTCGAATGTTTTACAAAATTGCCCGCGCATTAGATGTAAAAGTTAAAGATATTTTTCCTTTTTGATGTAGTAGAGTTGGATAATTAACTATATCTATTTTTTACTGCTTCATGGTTGCCCACAAAAGCAATTATTAACCTTTTTTCCTTTTGTCTAACATAAAAAACACAACGGAAACTCATATTTATATAAAATTCGAAAATAGCGTCTACTTCTAGTCTTCCAAGTGTCTGTTTACTTACGTCGTATGATTTGGTATTTAGACTTGGGTGGTTGGGATTAGTGGCAAGATACTTTAACTTTCTGTCCAGAACTTTCTTGAGATTTTGTGGTAAGTTCCTTTTTATAATCTTGGGCAGTTTCTTGTCAATGAATATTTCATAAGAACTATCCCAATTCATATTTTTCTAGATCCTTCTCATCTAGTTTTGGCAAATCGGACTCAGGTATCTCTGGCACAATATCGTCTACAAAAAAACTCTCAAGGGCAGCTAGTTCTTTGTCGATAATCCTGCCCATGTGTTTTTCGTTAGTAGTCGTAATCTTGTAAGAGTCAGTGTCGTGAGTTAAAGCAATAAGTTCATTGTTTGTGAACAAAGAATATTTGTTTATAAGAGGATCTACCACTGCAGAAACTTCCTTGGGTACTTCAACATTAACATTTTGTAAAGGTCGAATTACGTGTCCATCCATCTTTATTTTTTTTGCCTTCTCCATCTTTTGGAGAATTTCGGTGTAGTCGTCTATTACAGGTCCGAGATTAATACCTGCATACTGAACCAATGATAACTCCTTGCCAGTTTTAAACTTGTATCCGAATTCCACCAGAAAGGCTACTTTGTTCAGCCTAATTTTGCTACTAGTCTCGGGTCTTAGTTTGTTGAGTATGTATAATATGTAATCGCTTGCTGTAAATTTAAAGTTACTCATTTTTACCCCTTTCTATAATGATACTCCGAAAATCAAGTGTCTGTATAGATTGTAAATATTAGGCATCCTATGCATAATAATATCTTAAGTTGAATCTACGGTAAGTATATGGTTAGGCAAAGCTAAGAATATTTAATTGACATGGTAGTTATAATGAGTATGTATGAGCAAGCTGTTTTTCTTGATGACGCTCGTTCTAGCGATATCTTCTGTTTTGACATTTTTGCCGAAGCCTGCTCAAGCAAGAAGTCTTTACGGCAACGGTTATCGCAATTATTCACGAGGGGGTAGTCTGTACTACCAGCGTGGATATTCGAAAAGTAATGGAACATATGTTCAACCACATTTGAAAACTCGCCCAGATTCAAGTAGATATAATAATCGCAGGTATCTTCTGGGTTATTAACTACAAATTGGCAATTTCAGCGTAAATCTGGTATAACTAACATGGAATCTTGTGGGGTTAGGAAGCGGATTATTGTTTCTTCCAATCCTCGCAACTGAGTCAAAAGAGAAGGGGAACGTTACTGTTCCCTTTTTTTGTGGAAGGAGGTGAAAAAGAATGTTAGTTAATGTATTTAAAAAAAGAGATGAAGCGGAATGCATCGAGTGTTATTCTAGAGATCTAATGGTTTTAAAGGGAGTAGAGATCAACGGCGAAAAAGACAATGGCTTGTTTTTTAGATGCAAGAGTTGCGACATTCAATATTGAATCGCAACCCTTTGGTTATTTAACTCCCTCAAGAATACCTCATTAGGTGTGTAAAATCCAAGGCATTTTCTTGGTCTATCGTTTATCTCCTCTACTATCTCATCCAAATCCTGCTGGGTAAGAGTGGAAAAGTCAGTCTTTTTGGGCAGGTAGCGTCTTATTAATCCGTTATGATGCTCATTAGTGCCTCTTTGCCAGGAAGAGTATGGATCACAGAAAAATGTGCTTATCCCAAGCCCTTTAAGCTTTCTGTGCAAATGGTTTTCTCGTCCATTGTCCAGTGTCACTGTTTTTCTGGCATGGGCAGGCAGGGGTGAGAATATCTGAATTTGTGCTTTAACTGCCTCTGGTGAATCAATCTTTGCTACCTTCCGGGCTGTCAAAAACCTTGACTTTCTTTCAACCTCAGTATGTATTCCATTCTGATGTGCTTTTCCCTCAACAGTATCACCCTCCCAATGCCCAAACTCCTCCCTGGCTGCAACAACCTCCGGCCGAAGGTGGATTGAAACTCTATCTGGAATCCTTCCTCTGTGTACCTTCCTGCCAAGCTTTTTTCTTCGTGTCTTTCTCTTCCAGGGCAGATACTCCCAAAACTTTCTCTCTTTATACTCCTGTGAGTAGATGAAGGAGTAGATAGTCTCGGAAGAGATTCTCATCTGGATATTATTCTTAAATACCAGTTTCATCCTTCCCGATATCTGCTCAGGACTCCAGCCACGCATTAGTCTGGCAATGGTCCACCTGAAAACTTCCCTATTCTTTAAAGGGTGTCTTTTACCTGCATTTGACTTTCTCTCGGCAGAAATATTTTGTGCATGAATAGCCACATAATATTCACCCTTAAAAGAGTTTCTTTTTATTTCTCTTCCTATGGTTGAGGCATGCTTGCCAAGCCTTCTCCCAATTTCACCATTTGGGACTCCCTGTGAATGCCAAACAGATATCGAATCGCGTTCAAACCCATTTATCTTTTTGTGTTTAATAGTCTTCACCCCCTCAAAGCTAATATTTTAACTTAGGGGTTGCGATTCGATTTAGAACTTACGAACAAAAGTTAACATCTTAGTTGTGATATAATTTCAAGAGTGTCAAGCGTGTTCGTTGACCTAGTGGAAAAAGTATTATAATGTAATTAAATGAAAACCTGTAATTGTACAGATCCTAACCACCCTCATCACGAAGGCAAAAATTGCCCCAATCCTCCTTCCAGCGACAATGGGCTTTGTCATATTTGTGAAGCTCTTGTAAACTCATCCGAAGTAAACTCCGAAGATCGATAAAAATTTATCCCCTTTTCCCTGCTTCAACCTGATTTAGGAAAGAGTAGTCGATCTTTGCCTGATAAGCCAATTCTTCTTGAGTCATCTTTTTGCCTTTTCGTATTATTTGTATTCTCTTGCCAAGTTTTTCCGTTACTGCGGTCAAAACTAGATTATAGCCAGGCAAGCAACTAAATAGTATTGACTATAGCCAATTACTAGCCATATACTCAATCTAGAAATGAAGGAGTGGCTAAAAGAATCGTGGTGGTTGATCGTACTTTTTATATCTTGGTTGATTGAACCATTGAGGTGGGTATTTTATGTTACCCTTTTTGGTTTTGTGACGTATTTGTTATTGATTAAATTCCATCCGGGTTCTAGGGTAAAAAATTTAGAAAAGTTATTCGCAGATAACCGAAAAAAAGTGAGTGATCATTTCGAATTGGTTGTCAAAGATGGCAAATATTTGAAAGACAGAAGAAGAGAATTGCAGCGCCGACAAATTATAGAAATAGAAAATAAATTAGATTACTTATTCGGTTTGTATATTAAGATTAAAGCAAAGGTTCGGCATGATAAAAAGATGTTAACTAATGTTGCAGAAGATTTGTGTGAATATTCTAAATATGCAGTCGATGAGTCTTCTCGGGTGCTGTGGAATGGTCCCATAGAGTGGGACGGTTATAGTTTTTACAACAATTATATTGTCAGGTCAGAAGAATCGGTTAAAGCCGAAGAAATAGAGAAAAATTTTAAGGAACTGCTTAAGAAAACTAATAATTGATCTTTTGTATTGGACAATGGTCTTACATCAACCCCTTTTTTGGCTTAATTAACATTTCCTGAGAGCTACATGACGCGGCCAGTTAGATAATATCAAGCTTCTTTTTTATTTCTTCTTCACCTCTAAAAGGAGTACCCGAGTACAAATCTTGTATGGTTTTAATTCTCGAGCTATAAACCTTACCTATCTTATTCTTTAATTTTGTCTTCTGTTTTTTCGTTTTTGTCATCTGTCTTATTGGGTGAAAACTGTTCAATTATATGGAAGTTTACCTCTTCTGCTAGTCTAAATGATACCCATTTTTTGTAAGACTTAAGTAATAAAATCATAGCAGGGTCTTTTGTGACGTTCAACCCTATTTTTCTGGCTTCCTCTCTGTCAATCACATGTGAGTGCGGGTAAGCATTTTTCCCCAAAGCAAGCGCTGTGGAAAGGATTTTTCCCGTCCCTCTTTCGTCCTTGGGTTTTTGTGATTTTGTTAATAAATCAATTGCAACGATTAATGTGTCAAAAACAATTTTACTCATTTCAGTTTGTATAATAGGGTCGAACTGTGAACATAATTGTTGGTCGGGGCTTGGTATTTCATCCGGTCGATGTTTGGCGTATTTTTTCCTCATTTCCTCGATAGCTTGGTCGTACTAGTGGCAGCTATTCGTTGTCCTTTATAAGGAACCTGAGGGTCAATCGGAGTGATATTCGAAGTTATACCCATAACGATAGAATTGGCCGCAAGGCACATCATGGTTCCGCCGCTGGCCGCTTCGTAAGGAACAAAGACGACAATATCACGGAAAGAAGAGCGTAGATATTTAGCTATTTTTGTAGACACGCCCAGCTGTCCGCCAGGTGTTTGTATGACCAAATGAAGCTTACTGGGCAATTGTCCAGCTTCTCTCAAGTTTTCCACAATCTCTTCAACTCTGTAAAAGTCATTTACCGATATACTTGCATAGTCGTAAGTCACTGGTGAAGTTCTTACTATTTTGTCGGGAGCAATAAAACTTAACAGTAGGACATTGTGTGTATCAGATATATTCTGGAGTTCGTCCTGTAAGTTAGCTGTGAAATTTTTCATTTCTCACGAATTCTATCAGATAGAGAGATTTAGTACAAAGGTGTGTATGGGGGGCTTACTTTTCATCTTAAATCTGGTATAAATACAACGTCCGGTGTGGCTAGGAAGTAGGTTCTTATTTCTTCCAAGCCCCGCAACACTTCGACTCGCTTCGCTCGCTCAGTGTAAACCACTCAGCGAATGAAGCGAGTTTTTTTGTTGGCGAGTCGAAGTGCACGGAGCTTGCCTAAGTGCTTTAATAGACTTGTGTGGTTTGTTTATATCCTTCTTTGTGAAGACGGAAGCTTGTATACGGGTTATTCCAGCAATGTTCAAAGGCGCTTTTCTGATCACAAAGATGGGAAAGGCGGACACTACACAAGATCCCACAAACCCGTGAAATTGGTTTATTCAGAACAATTACTGACCCAATCCGAGGCTTTAAAGAGAGAAAGTCAAATTAAGGGTTGGAGCAGGGACAAAAAAATTAAAGTCCTAAATATTATTTTCTGACGAAATGACTCCCTCTTTTTTGTTGCTTTCTTGAAACTTCTTGGTTATTATCAAAGCAAATGGTTGCTGAGAGAGAAAGTAGATATGATTTAATTTCCGGGAGCTTGGATCGTCGAAGAGTTGCAAGGGAATACGAAAGAACCCTTAATAGTAGGGTGTGCGATTTTACAATTCCGGCTCAAGCCCCAGAAGTAGCAAGTCAAGTTGCAAGTTCTTTCGAATTCTCAAACCTCCAAAAGCCGGTAGAAGCTTTTTTGGACGAAGTTGTGAGTTGTGAAGAGGTGCGGGGAATAGTTTTTGAAAAGTACACAGATGACGCCAAACTTTGGTTGAGCGTTGTAATATTTTCACTCGAAAAGTCCAAGAAAATTTCGCAATGGCAAGGTGGAAGACCTGCGGTTTATACTGCAATGAGTAATTTTCGTAAATCGGTGCCATATCACAAACATTTTGGTGTTGATTTTTGGTTTGGTAAAGTCCGGAAAGGCGAAACTTTAGAAGAAGCAGTGATGCGCGCCCACAAACACAAAACCCACCTTTCTGCACTGTTGCCCCGCTTTAGTCTTCCAGACTCATATTATATTGCCAAAATTCAACAATAGCGAAGATATTTTTACCCGTTGACATCATTGTTTGGATATCTCTATAGTAAACACAGATGCGTAATTCTGCTCAGGGTGTAATTCATTTCTTACCTCTTGTTTTAATTGTTGGTGTCGCAACTCTAGGACTACTTTTAGTTGCACAGAAAAAAGAAGTTAAACTTACTCCAACTTCGATACTTGCCAAACCCAACACAAATGTTTTTGGCAGTCTGTCTGCTACCCTAACATCTCAGACAGCAACATTTAACTTTGTATACTCAGAACTTAACAGTGCTTATGTTGTTGATGTGTCCACATCCGCTCGAATGAATAAGAATGAAAATGAGGGTTTTGGGAGTGGTGCGTCAAGTCCAATATTAGTTGCAGACCCTCAATCTAAATGGGATAAATACAAATGTGGTGCAACAGTGTATTGGCGTGTTTTAACAGCAGATCGCAGACACAAAGGCCAAACACAAAGTGCAGTGGTTGACTGTGTTGCTTCTAGCACTCTGGCTTCCCCAGACCCGTTCCCTTCGCCCGTTGCGTCTCCAAGCCCTCCGAGCCCGTCTCCAACTCCTTCACCTCGTGCATTCTTTTGGGTTAGGCCGTATCTTGTTTATCCGGCCGACAAGTCAATGTACCCAGAATACGAGACAGCAGTTAAAAACTACATGGTAGAGCTCCAAAATTGGTACAAAGAGAAGGTTGGTGCAACATTTTTCATGCAACCGTTGGTTGTCGTGCGCAGCAAATACAATTACGACACAATGAGATGTGATCCAGGCCCTCTTGATTCAACTCCTCCTTCTGCGGAGTGTTTGAGCGATCCTCGAAGACTGGACGGGAACTGGGGAATGTACATGAACCAAGCCATTCATGACGGGGTTGAGCATTGGGATGAACAAACCGCGGCTTTGGTCTTCAGCGCAGGTGGTGGAGGATATGCAGGAGCAAATTTGTATCCAAATTATGCAGGATGGGCAATAGTTGGAGATTGGGTGCTTGAGCCTATATCAGGTGTAGTAAACGACTGGGGCATTCCTTGTAAGTATAGCGATGGATGGCAATGTTCCGGTGGTGTACCAAAAGGCACTCCGGCGCACGAGTTGGGCCATGCCTTTGGGTTAGGCCATCCCGATCCTGTCTTGTATGCACAACCAAGTATTATGAAGTGGCATGGAGATTATCCAACAGTTGGCTTCTTGCAATATGAAGTCGATTATCTTCTACAGTCTCCGTTTTTTAAGTAATTGTTAAAAACTTTCTTAATTTGTCCAAGTTTGGTAAAATATGTATGTATTGTGGCTGGGTAGCTCAGTTGGTAGAGCACCGGATTCATAAACCGGCGATCGTGGGTTCGACCCCCACCCCAGCTACTTATTGCATACTGTTCTTATTTGTGAAATAATTAAATCAAGTTATGTTGAGAGCTAATTCATATTGGTTTACCTTTACTTATCTCGTCTAGGCGAGCGGGTTTTGGTGGCTTTTGAAAATTAGCTTTGAAAGGAACAAAAAAAAGAACAAAACTCGCTTCAAAGGCGAGTTTTTTTGTTGCCCTGAGGAGGTGATAAAAATGTTGAAAGAAAGAATGAGTAAAGAAGAATTAATAGAGGCAGCCGTGGGTTTAAATGCAATACACAAGGCTAATAGAAGTAAACAGCCTGTAGATTTGGATGCAATAAAACAAGGTATGGACATTTTGGCAAATATGTCACAAGAAGAGCTTGATCGTCTTTTAAAGAGTCTTAGAAATGGAAGTGAAAAATGAGATATAATGGGTCCCATATGGATAAAAAAAGAGTTTTATCAGGAATCAGAGCGACTGGGCGTTTGCATTTGGGAAATTACCTTGGTGCGGTTAAGGGAATGCTCGAGCTTCAAAAAAATCCCGAATACGAGACCTTTTACATGGTTGCCGATCTTCATTCAATTACAACCCCATTCGATCCTGAGCAGTTAAGAAGAAACATTAAAGAAGTTGTGTTGGATTATTTATCTGCAGGTCTTGACCCAGAAAAAAGCACAATTTTTGTCCAATCACATGTTCGCGAACATACCGAATTAGCTTATCTTTTTTCAACAGTCGAAACAGTTGCTCGGATGCAACACTTGCCAACGTTTAAAGAAAAGGTTAAACAACACCCGGAAAATGTGACTATGGCGCTTTTAAACTACCCCATTTTGATGGCTGCAGATATTTTAGTCTATAAAGCTGAAGCTGTTCCTGTGGGTATTGACCAGGAGCCACACTTGGAAATTTCTCGAGAAATTGCTCGGAAGATGAACGAAAAATATGGCCTTGATTTTCCTGAACCCCAGCGTTTTGCTACAAAAGGAGAGTCTGTTCCATCGCTTAGTGGCGAAGGTAAGATGAGTAAATCAGTTGAAGGGAGTTATATTAATCTAACGGATACACAAGATGAAATAAAAAAGAAGATTAGAGCAGTTCCTACTTCAAGCAATGTTGGGGGAGAAATGTCGCCTGGAGTCAAAACATTATTTAAGCTCCTTGAGCTTTTTGCTCCCGAGGATGTATCAAAATATTCTACGGATTATAAAAATGGAACACTTAAGTTTGTTGTATTAAAAGACTATCTTTCAGAGGCAATTTTTAAAGAGTTGCAGCCAATACAAAAAAAGAGGCAGGAAATTCAGGCAGATCCTGAGTACGTGGAAAAAGTATTAAAAATGGGTCAAGCTAAAGCAACAAATGTCGCGAGTAAGGTGTTAAGCCAGACAAAAAAAGAAATGGGCTTACTTTAATGGAAAAAATACCCACATCTTCCAGTTGTGTTGAGCGTATTACTGTTCCACACTATCTTGTACGGCACGATCCGGTTGTCACTCTTAATGATGTAGAAAAAAAATTAGGCGTTTCGCGCAGAGTTATGGTGAAAACTCTTCTATTCCAAAGGGCGGATACAGGACAATATGTGCTTGTTGCATTAAGAGGAAATGACAAGATTGACAGAAGCAAGCTTGCGCGAGCACTCGAAGCGGAGCGCGGAGACGTCTTGCTTGTACCACGAGAACGCGTAGAGCAGGTTATTGGACTGCCTTTTGGAGGCTTAAGGCCGTTTGGACACGATCCGGAAAAATTCAAGGTGGTTTTTGATAGGGCGATCCTTGAAAATAGGACAGTTTTTTGCAGCGCCGGCGAGCCGACTCAAACTCTTGTTATAAAACCTCGCGACTTAGTTAAGATAAGCGAAGGAATTTGTAGAGATATTTGCTTGCAAGGCGATTAAATTCCAAACTGTTTTGTTTTCTCCTGAAGTTGCGTTAGGGCCTGAAATACGAACATAAAATCTTTAGTTGTCATTTTCGACAACACATGCTTTATTGCAACATCGTCAATTCCCACATCTTCTCTCGGATCAATGACCGTTCTTGGAAAAGCAGAGACTTTAGCGTACTTTCCCGAACTGTCGAAAAGGTATAAAGTTTCAGGCGAGCTAGCAAGTATTTGTTTCTTTTCAAGCAGGTCTCTTACTTGTTGATCAGTGGCTTCATCCATGTGTGTGCCAAGTAGTAAGAGGTTAGACGAGCGTATTCCAAGTTTTTTGAGCAACAAGGAAAGAGGGTGGTCTTTTGAAGTCGGGTTATATGTGTGGAACCGTATGCTATCCACAGGCATGGGCATTACTTGTTTGCCAAGTAGCCCAATACACATTTTTTCCACTTGCCCTTCGTAGGATATTTTCAAAATGAAACACCCTGTAACATCATTGCTTGCTGTTGTTTCTGCGTTTTTTAAGAATTCAACTAACTTGTTTTCAAGGCGGGCGCATTCAATGGCTTTAGAGGTAATAAATTCTGGAGTTAATGCATCTTCTAAGGATTTATGTGCTACATACGAACGGTGGTCTCGAAGATAAGCGGCAATTTCTGCAAACAAATACTCACTTGACATAATTGATTATACACCGCCAAAGAAAAAAATGAAATTAGTCGCGAGGCTCATAACTTTAAAATTATGCTCAAAAATTTACATTAACCACTCTGGTTGCAGAGGGCTTGACAAGTGTGCAATAATAGTTGCAGATAAAAGCGTTGATTCGGAAGGATGGAGCCGATCGTCCTGAGCAGAGCAAAAGGGTTAAAGCCCTGAGCAAAGTCGAAGGGCGCGCTGAGCAAAAGTATGCTACGGAGGCGAAACCGTTAAAGTCTGCAACATGTGTCGCGCAAGTGGAGCATGTCAATAAATGAGGTTGACTCATTCATTTGACAGTCCCCAGCGATGGGGATTTTTTAATGAGTCAATAAAACAAGGTGGCACCACGAGACTGACTCGTCCTTGTTCATCACTTTTTGTGGTGAGCAGCGACGAGTTTTTTATTGTAAAAATATGCAGGTTAAAGAACTAGAGCAAGCTCCACAATCCAGACAAGTAGCTTTTATAAGATTAAAAGGTGAGCCTTACCAAAGGTGTATTGAAGGTGTGCACGGACAGGAGAATGTTGATTGCAGTTTGACTTTGGAAAATTTAGCATCAGACAGTAATTACAATGACAGGTTAAAACAGGATGTAAAGACTGTTGAGGGTTGCTTAGGCGAGCTGTTTGAAGGCCAGGGTTATTATGGAATCGACAGAAAACTTAAACAAGGTGAAGATTTAACTTTCAATGAAGCATTTAGTTTAATCACATTTGTTTGTGCTTCATTAAACCAACCCTTAAATTCATTAATTGCTTCAAGAATCAAAAATATACCACCTCGAGAAACGCATCTTTTACAAGCAACAGCATTGTTGGCTACCATGTCTGGAAAAGAAAGCTATAGAGGATTAACTTCAGACGAGATTGCAGGGATGGTAGCAGCAACAATTACGCTTGATACAATTGCGCGTATTAAAAGCAATGAGCCAATATTTGGATTTGGTGGAATGGGTGGGGATAAAGGATATCCTTTAAATGGTGACAGATCAAAATTATTTAGTTTATCTACGCTCTCATCAATTGCACTTGCTGTTGAGACACCTGTTCATAAACACCATTCTTACCCCAACACCTCAAAAGTGGCAGGTCAAAGTGCTATAGAAGCATGTGGTGCAAGGTCAGATTTCCACTCCATCTCCGCTTTTGAAAAAGTTCTTAAAGAAACTGGACTTATTATGACAAGTTGTCACGACACAAGAACTCTCCACACACTCTCTCATTTGCTGCGAGGAGAAACTGTAAATCATGTAATTGGCCCATTGGCTTTTACAATAGACAAAGAAACTCCAATTCACGCGTTTGTTGGAGTCAATGAAAAAATACCCCCGGAAACAATCATTGATACACTGCGAATATTGCACAAAAAAGGATTCCAAAAATACACAAATTCTGTAGTATTTTGTGGAACTGATTTGAAAGAAGCGGATGCGTTTCCCTGTGACGCAAAAACTCACATATTAATCGACGAAATTGCACCTCCTCCATACACGACATTGGCTGCATTTTTAGTTAATGGAGTAAACATGGGGACATTTCAAATAAAGCCTGAGGATTTTTACCCAGAGGAAATTCTTTCACAATTTTCTTTGGACAATTTGCTTGTTCCAAACACTACAGAAAGCATTCATTGCTCAAATATTGAAGCGCTGACAATGAGAGATCCTGCCAAATCTTACTATCTTGCAATGACGGTTGGGCTTGCGTTGTTTGTGCGCCATGTTTTGGTTTTACCTGACGCCCTTGATTTACAAACGAGAAGAGTTAATAAGTCTTATTTGAGAGAATGTACAAATCGTGCGTTAGAAATCATAAGACAGGGGAAAGCGGCAAGGAAGCTAGCCGACTATGTTGAATCAACAAAACGTTTTGCTGGTAGAGGGCTAAATGGATAAGTTTGAAAAAATCTTCAAGACAAGAAATCCCATTATTGGTGTACTGCATTTCATGCCTTTATTGGGATACGAGGGTTATCCCGGAATAGATAAAATTCTAGAAAACGCGCTTTATGACCTTCAAGTACTTGAACAAAACGGAGTGGACGGAGTAATTGTCGAAAACAATTATGATGTGCCGCACAAGATAAAGGTTGGCCCAGAAACTGTAGCAGCTATGACATTATTGACCTCAGAAATTATCAAAAGAACAAGACTTCCAATAGGTGTTTCTGTGTTGTGGAACGATTACGAAGCTGCGTTATCCATTGCAAAAGTTTGCGGAGGAAAGTTTATTAGGATACCTGTTTTTGTTGATGAGGTAGAGACTAATTATGGCCAAGTTTTGGGAAGCCCAAAACCAGTTGTTTCTTTTCAAAATAAGATAGATGCAAAAGACATTCTCTTGCTTACTGATATTCATGTTAAGCATGCAAAAATATTAAGTAAAGACTCAATCGAGGAATCGGCAAAAAAAGCAATTGAGAACGGGTCTGGTGCTTTAGTCGTAACTGGCAAATGGACTGCTGATGCTCCAAACGTTGATGATCTTGAGAAAGTCAGAAGCTCTGTGGGTGATTTTCCAATTATTGTAGGAAGTGGTGCAGACCAGGAGAATATTAAACTCTTGCTTGAATATGTAGATGGTGTGATAGTAAGTACTTCTTTAAAAACTGGTAACAACGACCAAAGGCTGGTGAATATTAAAAATTATGACCAGAGAATAGATGCTGCAAAGACCAGAAATTTTGTTGATAAGTTTAAAATTAGTGCAAAAAAATCAACTTGACTTTTCTGAGTCGCAAGACTACAATCTGGTCAGTTTTGAGTGGTGGTGTCAGTTGCAGGTGTCGTTCAACGGCAGGATGGTGGTCTCCAAAACCACAGATAAGGGTTCGACTCCCTTCACCTGTGCCACTCAAGTTCTTTAAACAGTTTGCCAAATTTCACGAGACACGAGCGTCTTTGTTGAAGCTTAGCAGACTAAATCACCCACAGGGAATTGTTTAAAAAGCAATTCATAAAACCTGTGGGTTATTCGTTTAACCAATTAAAAATATGGTCGAAGCAGAAAGTAAAAATTTTGAAGGAATTATCCAAAAAGTTGAAAGAACAGAAATTGTGCGATTAGTATCCGAAAACGTAGGTAGTGTGCAAAAATATATAATCGCGACCATGTTGTTAGCTGAAGAAATTGATTCTCCATTGCCAACTTCGTATCATAGTTTACTTTCTGAAAAAATAAAACAAGGGGTTGCTCTTTTGCGATTGGGTTTCGGAAGTGAGGAAGAGTTTGGCAAGGTTCAAGAAATGTATCAATTCAACACTGGCGGATATGATTTCAAATTATGCGTTGATTGCAAGAAATATCAACGAATGATTATTGTTGACGACAGGATGTTGTTTTTTGGAATTGATGGAAATTTTTATCAAAGTTCATACAGTCCGTTGGTAAATACCTTTAAAGAATACTTTTGGTCGCTTCTTTAATCTCTCCTTTTTGTTTTTGTATATTGAATAACCCAGCAATAAAGAATATATGTTAATAACACAGGGCTTATGAATATTAAGGAAAGTCGCGTTGTGACTGGCTCCAAAGAATCCACCTTGCCTGCTACTACGTTTATTGATGTTTTTTATCACAGAGGATTGCCGTCCGAAGAACGACGAAAATTTATAACTTGGGCAACTGAGATTGCACTTGATGCTTTTGGCAGAAAGGATGCTGTTGAATTTCGGAAGAGTGTTTTGGCCGTTCTGCAAAATCATTTTGTTGTTTTCTTGTTAAAAGGAGATCGACCATTCGCATTTATTAGCACAAATTTTTTTGAAGTTGAATCTGTGGGAGTTTTATATGTTGAAGGAATGGCTGTAAAAAATAGTTATCAAGGGGGTGGTGTAGCGACAAAACTAGTTGAATCCGCATTCTCCATTGCTTGCAAAAAAGGATTAAAAATTGATTTCATTGCTGGCAAAACACAAAATCCTGCTGTTGCAAAGTCGCGCATGAACTATTGTCAAGAAGTTTATCCGATTTCGGCACCGCCGACGCCGTTGGTTATTAAAATAGTTAATGCTGTAAGAGGAGAAAAAGGACTTACAAAAATTTTTGAAGAAGAGTTGCTAATCGAAAGAGATTCTTTCCCATGTCCGTTAAGTGCGAACAGACCTTGCACAACTGACTTAGTTATTAATCGTTTTTTTGATGAGCACGTTGGAGAAAGAGATTCTGTATTCATTGTTGGAAAAATTTGACGACCTTTACAATTTGCTATTTGCATTTGTTTTTTCTGTTGTTATAATCAGTCAACTAAAGGATATTGAACTGTTTTAGCAATATCTTCTAGATTTATCGCACATTAACATTGATGTCGATAGCTCCTTGGCCTTCAGATTCCTCGTGCAAACTTTTTCTATAGAAATTGATGGACAATGGGTTGTCGACATCAAATAACTCCAAAGGAGCAGAAAGTGTATCTAAAACGCGTTTTGACAGGAATGAGGACAACCGGTTCGTTGCATTTGGGGCACTACGTTGGAGCATTGAAACAGTGGAAGGAGATTCAAGATACAGGAGAATATGAGTGTTTCTTCTTGCTTGCTGATGTGCAAGCACTGACAACGCATGCTGATCACCCGGAACTTTTGACAAAGTCCGTGCGCGAAGTGGTTCTTGACTGGTTATCAGTGGGGCTTGACCCTAACCTGCCACATGTCCACTTCGTGTTGCAAAGCCAGGTTCCAGAGCGGCACGAGTTGTCTGTTCTCTTGAGCATGATTGCTCGGTACAAGGAGGTTTTGAGAAATCCTACACTCAAGACGGAGTTGCGGACTCAACAGGATGCCACAGTTGGTTTCATGGCTTACCCGGTAGATCAGGCGGCAGATATCTATATGGTATCTCCTCAGCCAGGATCAGAAAGCGAGCTGTTGGTTCCAGTCGGACGCGATCAGTCTCCACATCTTGAGTTTGCCAATTCTCTTGCTCGTCGATTCAACAAGAAGTACGGACTGGTGTTTGTGCCGTGTACGGCTCTTGTCGGGAAGTTGGGCAGGTTGGTTGGAATCGATGGCATGACAAAGATGTCAAAAAGCTTGAACAATGCAATTAACCTTTCTGATGATCGCAAGACGGTTGAAGAAAGTGTAAGGCGCATGTTCACCGACCCGAAGAGGGTAAGGGCAGATATACCAGGCGATACACGCAACAATCCGGTGTTCATCTACCACAGGGCGTTCAACGCAGACAAGGCACAAGTCCGAGATCTTGGAAGACTGTATCGAGCAGGTAGGGTGGGAGACGTAGAGGTCAAGAGAAAACTTGCCAAGGCCTTGAATGACTTTCTTGATCCAATCAGGCAGCGACGTCTCCAATATGAATCCGTTGACGTTCGAGGGATTCTTGAGGAAGGAACGTGGGCGGCAAGAAAAGCGTGTCAGCCGGTAGTTGAGAGAGTACGTGAGTTGATGCATCTGTCATATCCCGGTGGATAGGGAGGAGACGTGAGCACTTTTTCTATCGCGCTCAAACAGAGTGGGACATGGCGATCGGTTTTTGCACTCTGCGTTTTGTCGGGTGCTTTTACTGCAGGGTATAAAGCACTGGACAACATAGTCGTGCACAACTACATACTGTCGGAAGATAAGGCAACTGCGGCGTCTGCATACCTCATTGTTGGGGGATGGGTTGGAGTTCTCTGCGGTGTGGTGTTCTCGTTCTTTCTTGGAAGAAGACTAATAGATCCTGATTTCTCAGGGTTTATTTTTCGAAACAAGAGGATGCACATTTTTGCAGCACTGACAGGAGGCATATCAGCCTTAAGCACGCTTGCAAACCTGCGTGGCAACCAAGAAGCTGATCCGAGCGTCCTTGTGGTCTTTGGCGGAATGGTCTTCGTACTGACCGCCATCTATGATGTAGTGCAAAAGCAGCTGAAGTTTCGCGAGTTCTTGATTCCAGCAGTAATTTCTGTCATTGGGTGTGGGCTGGTTGCGTTCGGAGGGTCGTTCTCAGGGATAATGGTTGTTGTCGTCTCGATGATACTGATCTCAAATCCCTTGAACGCCTTTAACGAGGTTCTCGAGCAACGGGGGGCGCGTACAAGCGATGGGGCGAACTTCTTTATCTGGAGGTTTGTTTGGCTGGCCAGTGTAGGAACTGTGACGGTGATTTTGATTGCCGTTGTAAGAGGGCAAACAGGTCTCCTTGGAGAGGTTACGCATAAGGCGGTTACAACTGTCGAGACGATGGCATTTGTAGTTGCTACGATGCTTTTCGTCTATCTGGCGATCAGCCTAAGGATGGTTGCCAAGAAAACATTGGGGGTTGCGGTATCGTACGTTTTTTTACTTGGGTTTTCGGTCCAGGCAATCTTGGCTGTTCCAATTACCCTTGCTGGTGAAGTGGTTTGGCCGGGACTGTTTGGAAGTGTACCGACTGATACGTTGGTTTGGCTAGTGCGTGTAGCTGGCGTACTAATGGTGTGTTGGGGTATTTACAGGCTGCAGAAGATGCACACACGCCTTGCCTAGCCACAGAGTAGGGGCACGTTTTTAGACGGATGAATTCCGCCTGGGAACGTGCCCTTTTGTCTTTGAATGGCTGCTTTTTGATCTATCTTGTGAATACACCCTTCTTCCATTATTGGCCGAAAAGTGTTATAATTTAGCCTCAATGAGCTCTCCTTCACCCCACGTTTGTAGGATGGAGAAGTTTTTCATATTCGGCAAAGTGATTACATACGAAGATTTTTTAAAACTTGAATTAAGGGTTGGTAAGGTGGTTGATGCAGCCTCTGTTGAAGGTAGCCAAAAGCTTATTAAGCTTTCTGTAGACTTTGGGAAGGAACAAAGGACAGTTCTTGCAGGACTGGCTCAATATCTAAAACCAGAAGGTTTTAAAGATAATAAATATATCTTTGTTTACAATCTTGAACCCAAGAAAATGATGGGTTTGGAAAGCCAGGGGATGATATTAGCAGCAGGCTGCGGGGATACACAAAAACCGATTGAAGCACCAGAAGGTGCAATGGAAGGAGACACAATCAAGTAATTTTCAATTTACAATTTTCAATTTTCAAATTTAAAATTTTTCAGGTTATGGCAAACACTAACAACAAACAGATAAAAAATGGGAATGGAACAAACGGGAAACTTCCTAAAAAGGGTTTCCAGTTTAAGTTCCAAATAAAGCTTCAAAATATTCTACTATTTGTTTTGGCGCTTCTTTTTATCGGACCATTTTTACTTTCATTAGGTGTGCGACCAGGACAAGAAAGCGTCCCCGTGTCGCAAGTCTTGAATGATATTAAAGAAAACAAAGTTGAGAACGTAAAAGTCTCAAGCGAAAAACTTGATGTGACATACAAGGATGGTGGAGTTAAATACTCTACGAAAGAACCTTCAGAAAGCTTTGCCCAGCTTCTTAAAAACGCCAATATCGAGCCATCAGCAGTTCAGTATTCAGTTGAGGACAGAGTGTTATCACGCACAATAATCGACCTTTTGGGAATAATTCTTCCAGTTGGATTAATGGCAATATTCTTCTTGTTTATTTTCCGCCAAGCACGAGGAGCACAAGATAATTTATTTTCTTTTGGGAAATCCGGAGCCCGGCTTTTTGCTAAAGGTAAACAAAACACAACCTTCAAAGATGTGGCTGGAGTTGATGAGGCTAAAAAAGAACTTGAGGAGGTTGTCGATTTCTTGAAGAACCCTGGAAAGTATAAAGCGATTGGAGCTCGCACGCCAAAGGGTGTGTTGTTGGTTGGTCCGGCAGGTGTTGGAAAAACTTTGCTTGCACGAGCTGTAGCGGGCGAAGCTGGAGTCCCATTTTTCTCAATGGCAGGATCTGAATTTATGGAGATGTTGGTTGGAGTTGGTGCCTCACGCGTCCGAGATCTTTTCTCAACTGCCAAAAAGGCGTCCCCTGCAATTATCTTTATTGATGAAATTGACGCTATCGGAAGGCAGCGTGGATTTGGGCTTGCCGGAGGTCACGACGAGCGTGAACAAACACTTAACCAAATCTTGGTTGAGATGGACGGATTTACTCCAAACGATAACGTTGTTGTTTTAGCAGCAACAAACAGAGGAGATTTACTTGACCCCGCACTTCTTCGCCCCGGTAGGTTTGACAGACGAGTTGCACTCGACCTTCCTGACAAAGAAGGACGAGTCGCTATCCTAAAAATTCACGCTAAGGGTAAGAAGTTTGCTTTGGGAATCGATTGGGATCGGGTTGCCTCACGTACGGTTGGATTTTCTGGTGCGGATTTGGAAAACATGCTTAACGAAGCAGCTATTTTGGCAGCACGAGACAATAAAGATGAAATAAACATGGAAGACGTTGAAGAAGCAGCGACAAAAGTTAAACTAGGTCCGGCGAAACGTAGGCTTCAATCAAAAGAAGATAAAGAAATTACAGCCTACCACGAGGCTGGTCACGCCCTTGTCGCGCACATACTTCCCCACATGGACCCAGTTCACAGAATTTCAATTGTTGCTCGTGGAATGAGCTTGGGGCATACTTATATTCCTCCGGAGTTTGATCGCACCCATGAAACAAAAACAAGACTTTTAGAAATGATAACGATGATGCTTGGTGGACGAGCAGCAGAAAACCTTATGTTTAACGAGATGACCGCAGGGGCAGCAAACGATATTGAGAACGCGACACATCTTGCTCGTCGCATGGTTGTTGATTTTGGAATGAGTGAGTTGGGCCCTGTAAATTGGGGGGCTATTAATGACGACGAGGCTTGGCGAGGAAGACTTGGAGAGTCTACACCTGTGAGTCAAGGTATGCAGGAAAAGATTGACAATGAGATAAGTAAAATCATGGAAGGCTGTTATAGCTCTGCCATGGAGGTATTGAAAAAGACTAGAGCAAAACTTAACAACGTTGCGAAGGCGTTGATTAAGGAAGAAACTTTGGATCGGGACGAATTTGAAAAAATAGTGGGACTAAAAAAAGTTCTCGCGAAGGTAAGAGCGGAATAATCAGTCTTCATGTTACAATTTCCACATGAGCAAGTTGGTTTTAATTGACCCCGTAAAGCTCGCTTCGCTTGCTACGGGGCAGGTGGACAGGGGGTGCAGATGAAAAGACTGGTTTTGATAGATGGACATGCTGTATTGTACAGGGCGTTTCACGCACTTCCTCCACTTACCTCATCTAATGGCCAACTAGTTAATGCAGTTTACGGTTTTGTTTTGATGCTTCTAAAGGTATACCAAGACCTTAAACCAGATTATTTGGTTGTGGCATTTGATCTGCCAATCCCGACATTCAGACACGAAACTTATATCGCGTACCAAGCAACCAGGCCCCACATGGATGACGGGTTAAAAGGACAAATAGTTCTAGTGAAAGAAGTGGTTGAGTCGGCTAGAATTCCAATTTTTACGGCTCCGGGGTTTGAGGCGGATGACGTGATTGCAACATTAGCCAGACAGTGCAAAGGTAAGTCCGAGGTAATAATTGTTACTGGCGATCGAGACATTTTTCAATTGGTGGATGATGGGGTGAAAGTTTACATGTTGACTCGAGGAATGTCTGAAGGACGAGTATTTGATAAGAAACAAGTTAAGGAGTATTTGGGAATTTCGCCTGAACAGATTGTCGATTACAAAGCTCTAACTGGTGACTCATCTGACAACTATCCAGGAGTGCCCGGGATTGGACCAAAGACGGCAGTGGAACTGTTAAAAGAGTTTGGAAATTTGGAAAAGTTGTACAGAAATGTTGAAGGGGTAAAGGAGAACATAAAGAAAAAATTAAAAGAGGGCAAAGAGAGCGCATTAATGTCACAAAAATTAGCACAAATCTCGGCAAGAGTACCAGTGGAGTTAGATTTGGAAAAAGCAAAATTGGCAGATTTAAAAACAAATGAAAAATTTATAGATAAACTTAAAGAATTAGGATTTAAGAGTTTGTTGGCAAGAGTGCGGGGTGTAACTGATAAAGATACAGATGCAGATAAAGATAAAGAAGGAGGGCAGACAAGCCTGTTTTAATTATGCGCGTTGCTTTGGTTCATGATTACATTAGTGAGTTTGGTGGTGCAGAAAGAGTACTCTTGGCTTTGTCTGAAATTTGGCCGGACGCGCCAATCTATACCGCGTTTTACAAAAATGGACGAACGCTAGAAATGTTAAAAGGGAAAGATGTAAGGCCTTCTTGGGTTCAAAATATTCCTGGTTTTTCAACCAAACTTCACAGCCCCTTGCGAATTTTGGCTCCACTTATTTGGGGAAGTTTTGATTTTCGCGACTATGATGTTGTTATTTCTTCAGCAAGTTGGTATGTGACAAAGGGGTTTGGACAGAGAGGTCACACTTCGCCCAAGGCTACGTTAGGGACGACTGGTAAACCAGTCGAGTTTTGCTATTGCCATACACCGCCAAGATATCTTTATGGCTACCATACTTCAGTAACTCCAAATTGGCTCACAAAAATATATTCTTCAGTTGTTAATCCTTTTATGAGGAAGTATGATTTTGAATCTGCTCAAAAAGTTGATTATTTTATTGCAAATTCTGAAGAAGTAAAGAATCGCATTAAGAGATTTTACAATAGAGATGCGAAGGTGATTTATCCCCCGGTGGAAGTATCACGGGTATCACAAGCACCACGGGTATCACGAGAATATTATTTGACTGTGGCCAGGGTTGTTGGCGGTAAGGGGTTGGAGTTGGCTGTAGAAACTGCAAACAAATATGGTTTTCCATTAAAAGTGGTCGGTGGGCCTTCTGGGTTTTCAAAACTTTTAGAAAGCTTAAAGCAAAAAGCTGGAAAAAATGTAGAGTTTTTGGGATTTGTTGACGATGACAGGTTGGAGGATTTGTATTTTGGCGCAAAAGCATTTTTAGCCCTGTCGCGAGACGAGGATTTTGGCATAACTCCAGTCGAGGCCATGCTTGCAGGAACACCAGTTGTAGCGTTTAATGGTGGGGGTTATAAAGAAACAGTAATAGAAGGAAAAACTGGAATATTTTTTGATGACTACACGACCGAGGGGTTGTATAATGCCATTCAAAAATTAGGCAAAACAAAAATTAAGCCGCAGGATTGTAAAAAACAAGGAGAGAAGTTTTCAAGGGAAAGATTTAAGAGAGAGATTAAGGAATATGTAGAAAGCGTGCATTCACAGAGATCACAGGGAAGTTCACAGAAACACTGAAGATGGATTATTTGCACAGCGAGTTGACTGCTAAGATAATTGGCGCTGCAATTAAAGTACATAAAGAACTTGGCCCAGGATACCCTGAAAAGATCTACCAAAGATCCTTGTTGGAGGAATTTAGAAAACAGGAATTAAATTGCAAAAGAGAAGATACTTTTAGGGTCTTATATGAAGGTAAAGATGTAGGTTTCGAAGTAGTAGACTTTAAAGTGGAAGAAAAAGTAATTGTAGAGTTAAAATCTGTGAGGGAAATAATGGATGTGCACAAAAAACAAGTAATTGGTTATTTGAAGGCCACTGGTTTACGTTTGGGTTTAATTTTGAATTTTGGAAAGAGCAAGCTTGAAATAAAACGAGTGATATTATAAGTTGAGGCACGGTAATTTTCTGTGATTTCAGTGGATTCTCCGTGCTTCAGTATTGCAAGATGCCAGAACTTCCTGAAGTTGAAACCATAAGAATGGGAATGGAGAAGTACATTGTAGGTCACGAAGTGGTTGGTGTTGATGTACGGCTTCCAAAGATTGTTAAAGAAGGCGATACGGAAAAATTGACTGGTGGAAAAATAATTGGGGCAAGGCGTTTTGGCAAGGTGTTGAGTTTGGATTTAGACAATAATTTTTCTTTAGTTGCTCATATAAAATTAACAGGACAGTTCATTTACTTGGGTCCCAATAGGCCAAAAGAATCCATATTATCAAGTGAACTTACTGGGCCATTGCCAGGCAAACACACGCATCTTATCCTCAATTTAGATAAAGGAGGAAATTTATATTACAACGATATAAGGCAGTTTAGTTGGATTAGGATTTTGCCTACCGAAAGTGTCGTAGATTTTCCTTTTATCCACGAGTTAGGACCTGAACCCATTCGACTCGCTAACACTCGCTCAGGGCAAGCCTTCTTGACCCTTGATGTTTTTAGGGGGATTGTTAGTGGAACTCTGCAAAAAATCAAAGTTTTATTAATGGATCAGAAAAAAATCGGCGGGGTTGGAAATATTTATGCAAATGACGCGTTGTTTTTATCGGGGATAGACCCAACAAGAAAAGCAAACAGTCTAAGTCTAAGAGAACAGTCTAAGTTATATGAATCAATCATTGAAGTATTAAAACAAGGGCTAAAATATGGTGGGGCAACAGAAATGAACTTTGTAAATGTCTTGGGACAAGGGGGTGGCTATCAAGAGCATTTTCTGGTTTACGGCCGCGAAGGCAAACCTTGTCCAAATAATTGTGGGGGAATAATTCTAAAAATTCGTTTGGGAGGGCGCGGAACATATTATTGCCCCAATTGCCAAAAGTAAATGCAAATATCAGCACTTCATTTAGGGAACTTTCGAAACTTCAAAGAAAAGAAGTTGGATTTTGAGAATCTTATGACGATTATTGTGGGGTCTAACGCTGTTGGGAAGACAAACATCCTTGAGGCGATAAATTTGTTAGCAACAGGCAGGTCTTTTAAAGCACGACGTGAGGACGAAATGGTCCAAGAGGGAGAAGAAGTGGGAAGGGCGAATGGCATTATAGATACAGATACAGATAAAGACAAAGATGCGCTAGAAATTGTGATTGTGAAAAACAACTCCAGTGGAAATAAGAAAAGGTTTTTTGTAAACGGAGTTGCAAAACGGCTTTACAACTTTGCAGGTATTTTAAAAGTCGTACTTTTTGGACCATGGGACATGGAGCTGGTTACAGAGTCTCCATCACTACGTCGTAGATTTTTAGACAGTGTTTTAGTCCAAACGGATCGCGAATATACAAGGTCCTTGTTATCTTACGAAAAAGGACTGCGGCAAAGAAATAAACTATTAGAGAGAATAAGAGATAGTGAAGTATCAAGGTCTCAACTTTTATTTTGGGACCAATTGTTGATTAAAAATGGTGAATATCTGACTTCAAAACGGGAAGAATTTATTGAATTTGTTAATAACACACCCGCCCTAAATGACCAATCTTTTTCTTTAGAATACGACAAAAGTATAATTTCGCCTATGCGTCTTGAGAAATATGCAAACGAAGAAGTAGCAGCTGCAAAAACATTGGTTGGGCCACACCGCGACGACATGAAGTTTACGACATACGATAAACGACAAACTACGAGTGACAAAAGAGATTTGGCAATTTTTGGTTCACGGGGAGAACAGCGGATGGGAGTGCTTTGGTTGAAGCTTGCAGAACTTTCATTTATTGAAGAAAAGACTAAGGTTAGGCCAGTGCTTTTATTGGACGACATATTTTCAGAATTAGACCACAAACACAGAGATGTTGTAATTTCAATTGTGGGTAAGCAGCAAACAATTATAACGACTGCAGATCCGCATACGATTGAAGGATTTGAGAATATGCAAGTAATACAACTGATGAATAGCTATTAAATAGCTTGACAGAATAAATTTATGAGTAATGACAATAAGGATTTAGACTACCAACTTTATCAAGACGTGTCGGGGTAGTGGTGACTGTTGAAAATGGCATTGCTAGTGTTGTAGCCATTGATCGCGTAGCAGTTAAGGACACATCTTTACCAAAAGGACATCAAGAACCAGGAGAAAGTCTTCAGCAAACTGCAATAAGGGAAGTATTGGAAGAAACCGGATTTAGGGCAAAACCGGTTGAATATCTTGGTGAGTTTACTTACGAAGTTAAAAATGATGCGAATAAAAAAATTACTATGGTGACTGTTCATTGGTTTTTAATGTTGATTGAGTCGGGAAAGCCAAGAAAGGTAAATAATGTTAAGACATTAAAAAAAGGAGTATATCATTTTAATGTTAAAAACAACTCAATTGAACAATTAAGAAAAGGATCTAACAAAAATTTTCTAGTTGACAATACCGGACAATCTTTTGTTGGGGACTCGTCGTGTGTGATAATATTATCCGCCGTTCTGGATAGAACCAGAATAAAATATGAAGAGCGAGGTTATAGGTTTATATTGATGGAATGTGGACATGTAGCTCAAAATTTGTATTTAATTTCCGAAGCAATGAGATTAAAATGTTGTGCGATTGGTGGTTTTGTCGACGAAGAGTTTAATAAACTCTTGGACATACATGGAATTGACGTTTTACAACAAACTATACGTTACCCGCTATTAAAAAACGTTGAATTACAAAAAGAGAAACAATCTGTGATAGAGGAAATTAACAAGGACAGATTTGAGCCAAACATAGCAGTTTGGGATTATGCTTGGAATGAAGCGTTTTGGAGGGGGAGTTCACTCGCAAGACCATACACAGGAAATGTTAATGATCTAAATGATATATCAATAACTGATGTACAAAAATTTATAGATGAAATATCTTTCAACAAAGGAGTTCTTTGTATAGCCGGAAACTTCGATACAAATTACGCTTTAAACATTGTAGAAAAATACTTTGGTGATATAAAGAATAAAGGGAAAAATGCCGCACAAAAAATTGCGCCACATAAGGGCGGTTCTTTGAAAATATTACCAAATAATACAGATAATACTTATCTAATGTTTGGTTTCAAAACTATAAAAAAAGACCACAACGACACACACGCTTTACGTTTAATTAGTCGATTACTTGGAGGATCCTTTTCTGGCATATTGGTTAATGAATTAAGAGAGAAGGGGTTTATCTATGATTGGGTATTAGATCAGGATTTACTCCAGGAGGAAGGATATATTTATTTCAAAACGTCCACAGGTAGAAAATTTTTAAACGAGACAATTAAACAGATATGTTATTCATTTAAGAGAGTTGCTAAAGGTAAATTTTCGAAGGAAGAATTTGAAATAGCGCAAAGTCAAACAATAGGTGAACTTCTTTTAAATATGGAAACAACTGCGGATTATAATGGATGGTACGGTGAACAAGAGTTTCTCTCGGGTAAAAGTTACACTCCACAAGAAATAGCAAAAATATATAAAGAAATTACAATCGACTCCGTCGCGAAAGTAGCAAAAAAATATTTTACAGCTAATAACTGGTATTTAGGGTTAGTAGGTAAGGCGAGTCCAAAGGAAATTGAGAGAGAATTGATTGCGGATGTTGAACCAACCGTAGAAATGTTAGGTAAGATAAGAGAATTGAATGTTGGTAAAAGAATGAACATAGACAGGACTAGGTATGTCCCATTGGATTAAGCACCTTAGAAGTTAATAGAGTTTCCTGCTGTTTTTTTGATGAAGTATTTTATAAATTCTCTTGCGGTTCTATTTTGTCCTCAACTTGACCAGAAAAATAATTATAAAACAATTGTTTTTAATTCTGTGACGGAAGAAATTATCAAAGTTAATAAGTTTGGGTATAATATTCTGAGGACAATTGATGAAAATCCTGGAATAGGCATAGAAGAGATTTACCAGCTTCTTAAAGTAGATGTGTCCAAAATTGGGAAGTTTTTAGGGACCATGAGTAAAGAGAATATTATTATTGAAAAATGAAGAAACTCTCCCACCTTTATTTAGAAATTCCTAAAAAATTATTAAAAGATGGACTGTTGTCGGAGATAGTAGCGAAAGGATTTGTATTACCCGAAAGAACATTTCCGCCTAGCTTCCATTTGACAGGTAAAGGTTTCTTTTGTGCTGGTTATTTCGTTTGTTACAACAAGAAAGTAACGTTCGAAGAAATCGTTGAGCTTTGTAAAGAAGGCGGCTGGGATCTCTTGGGAAATTTGGTTGGAGATTTTTTAATTATATATTGTGATTTCGCAAAAAACGAAATTTTTCTTCTCACCGATCAAACGGGGAAATTCCCTTGTTTTTTCTCAGTTGAGGACGATAAATTCGTTCTGTCAACAGATTTTGAAACAGTGAAGGATAAATTGTCCTCTCTTACTCTTAACATTGGAGCTGCTTTTGGACTCATTTCCCGACAAATACTAGTAAGTGATCAAACAGTTGTTGCTGAGATTAATCAGGTCCCGCCAGCAACTCTTTTGAAGATTAAGAACGACTTCTCGTACTCCTTGACACCATTAGTGGATTTGGACAAATTTCTCGAGCAACGACAGCAACCTTACGCATCCGCTGAAAAATTTTCGAATGACTTTCTTTTATCATTGAAGCGAACTATAGCCGAGCGGCTTTCTTCGATAGAGCACCTTCCTTTCGCGGGGGACATATCATCCGGCTTCGACAGCTCTCTTGTCGTATATTTACTCAAAAAACAGACAAAAAAAAGTTTTAAGTGCTACTGTGGTATCTCTAAATATACACTTGGTGATACACACCCCAAAATAGTGGAAGAATTAGCGCAAAAATACGGCTTGATTATTAAATATATCAACGAAGATCCTTTCTATCCTTTTGCGAGCAAGAACGATTTAAAGCGGGCAGCAAAAATCCCTAATCAGATTGCTGAAGGGTTACTATTCCACTTTTACTCCTATCCAGCTAAAGAAGGAATAAAAATCGAATTTACCGGCGAGGGAGGAGACGAGATATATAAAGCCCATGCGATGGATGTACTTTCCCCTTTCCCTGTCCAGGAAGAATATTTTTGGACCGTTAAAAAATTAAAATTTGGTCTCGATAAGATTTTTACAGACAAAGGTATACAAGCGTTACTAGACAAAGAGCGTTTTCAAAGAAAAAAAATATTCCCTTCAATTATTTCACCATCGGCCATATTGGTAAATTCCGGTCTTTTTCCCGTTTACTGGGAAACTGGGATTTGGCCAATGACTCCCTTTATCGATCCCCGGTTGGTGCAACTAGCGCGTATGATTCCCCGTAAAGGTTCTAAGGCTTTATCAAAACAAGAAATTTGGAAAACACGCGAAGAGATTTTTGCTCCTAGCCAGTTTAGACCAAAAGAAGGCCCGGTAGGTCATGTCCAACTTTTTTTGGATAAGAAACAAGATTTTATAATCTCAGTTCTCAAGAAATCCATTTTGGCGCAAAAAGGATGGATAAAAGCTAGCGAGATTATCGATGATATGAAAAAGGGGGACACCCATAAATATCTTGAAGGAGATGCTCTTAGTTTTTTACTTGCTACCCTACAATTGGAGTATTTCATTCAGCAAAATAATATTAAGATTTCTGACTGAGATGTTACACTGTTATTTTTCTCAAAGCAGGTAGGATTAAAAATTAGGAGAAAGTAGCAGATTTATTAATAAACAACAGAAAATATGACAAGTAATGAATACATTCTCCATGTGGTGTCGAGGTGTTGACAAGATGAAAAGAAGATGATTACATGATAATGTACTGCACAGATTGCTAAACTTTAACTTTAATCGAGAACGTGTTTGTTTTGAGGATGGATTTTTTCAAGTTTTGTAAGTCTTTCATCATGTCTATCAAACCTGTCGTCGTATGTTTCCAGCCTTCTTTCTATTCTATCAACCGTATGCCTCAGATCCTTCATTTCTTCTTTTAATTCTGTCTTATTTTCTTTCAAAACAGGCGCAATTACCTCATGGAAAAATTGTACCAACAATCCCATAAACTCTTCTTTTTGTTTCTTTGTCATGAGTTTATATTAAAGCTAAAGTTGTCAAAATTCAATTAGATCTATTTGTATCAATAGAACTGTATCAATAGAACCCAGGCATTGACAAGAGGGCTGTAAGATGATTAGATGATAGTAACTTGCTTTTCCAAGTTATGTAAAGTATGGAATCCCAATTACCCCAACAAGTTCCTGAAAAAAAAGTTGCCACACCTCTCGGTCCAAAATTGATTTACATAATAGTCGGAGTTGTCTTTCTTCTTATACTCGCCGCAATTGGAGTGGCTTACAAAAAAGATTTGTTGCAATCGATAGCTCTTAAAAAAGACAACAAAGTATCCCAACAGCCTGTTACTTCCCCCTCTCCTTCTATTGCTCCTTTCCTTTCCCCTAGTAGTCCACTTTTTGCAATTGAGAAATCGACAATTAAAAGAGTGATGGTTTCATATCAACTTCAAGGCAATATAAAGAGTATTTCGCCCACAAACAATAATGAAGGATTTGAATTGGAGATGTATAGTCCGGTTGGACAAGATTTGGGAAGGAAATTTTTTCTACCTAAATCTTCGAAAGATCTAGTTGTGAAAGTAGATTCGCAGGGCAAACAGTCTGAATTTACAGCTTCAGAAATAAAAGCGGGCGATCAAATATTGATGGACTATTCTTTTGATATGAGTAAGCCGGAAGAAGGAAAAATTACAAGGCTTGCAATCGTAGAAAAATAAATGTTTAAGTTAATCTTCCTTTCAGTTGCTGCAACGTTCTATTTTTTATTTTTACCAAAAACAAGCATTGCAAATGCTTGTGAGTCTTGGGGTGATTGTAGTTGTAGCACTGAAGGGTGCGACGGAACTCAATGGTGTAGTGACGGCAGCGGAGATAGCAGAACCTGTAATCCTGCAGTAACGACTTACGTTTGTAATCAAAGTGGTAATTGTTCGGGCAGCGGGATTCAAGGTGTTGGTTGTGTGACGGGTGCTGTTTGCTCAGGGGAATGCGGATATTGTTACACTCCAGGAGTCCCATCTGGTGGAGGAGGAGGAGAGTCTGCCCCCGCCCCCAGCGACCCGACAGGATCAATCACAACGTCAAACAACCCTTGTGTTCTAAACCATAACAACAACCTCTGTCGTAGTTCGACTGGTGTTACTATTCCCCTGCCAAATGTAAGCTTCACCACTTCAAATGCGAGCAACGTGGGATTGTATGCATTCGATTTAACTTCACACTCTGGTAATTTATATAATTGGGGCAGCGATGGAACAAACACAACTTTAAGCTCGTCGAGTACAACGGTAAGTAGAACAAATGGAAGTCCGGTAAACGGTAATCCTAGTGGATCAGATGATATAAATTGGATAAACTTTCCTGGAAAACTCTTTGTTCTTTTTGCGGGAGATACAGAGTTGGACAGAGCAGTTGTTAATGCCAATTATCCCCCCACGGGATATGTGACATGTAAAAGCGCAAGTAGTTGCGCTGCTTTAGTAGGCGATTTAGTAGATACTCTGGTGTATACCGAATATATTGGTAGCTTATTAGGGATGGCTGGACAAACCGGCTATGTGTCTAACGCATACATTTTCGTTACAAAGGACAATGGTGGATCCGCCAGCCTTCCTTCCGAATGCTCTGAAAATGGAGGAGTTCCAGCGAACGCAGGGTCTCCTTGGTGCCGGATAGGAGGAGGAACGATTGACACTTTTTATGTCATGGGTGGAAATATTAGGAGAGCAGAATGGACCCCAAAATCTACAGGAACTTATTATTTTGGTACTACAGTCCATAATGGAGAAAATAATCTTAATTGTGCTGGCAACCCCTACGTTACGTCTTGGTCTTATAGCGGCTTTTGGCCTTGCGGAGATGGGAGTTATGCTTCATTGACCGTTGGCAATTCGGCCCCAAAAATCAGCACTCTCAAAATTGCAAACGCCACAGCTAGTCAAACTACCTTTAGTGGAGTTACGACTCATTCCGGCAAGATTGCTCCCAACGGCTCAAGTTGGGTTAATCCGATGAAAGTTTCGCTGACAGTCACTCCAGGAAGTAGTTCTGTTAATAAATATTATGTGGCAATGTATAACAGCAACTCAACGCTGGGTGCAAAACTGACAGACGCAAACACGTTTGTTACGGATGCTTCAAGTAGGGTAGCAAACCCCCAAAATGGAATTTTACTTAGATACGACTCAGACGGAACTTTTTATGTATGGAACAAAACACTTTGGAGTTCGATTCCGAGTGATGGAAGGCCGGTAAAAAATGATTCTGATACGGAGATGTATGTTGTTTGGGGGAGGGGTGTGGAAGGAAATAAGGTCAGTTGGGAAATTCGGTTTAGTGACGCTTTTAGTAGTAAAAACATGTACACTGCTGCTTATTTGGAAGACGGCTCAACTCCCGTTCAAAAGGTCCTTATTCCTGATTGTCAAACCTCAAACCCAGATACGGATGGTTGTAAATTAATTACTCCTTAAGTAAATTATTACCTAACCACATTTGGTATATAGACTTGATGTTTTATTATTTCTTCAATTGAAGAAGCTTTCCTCCATTGTTTTTCTGATGAAACTCCCTGGGTAATATCCCTTTCTAGTAGCCCCCCCGTTTGGAAAACAAGCTTTTCAGTGTTTGTGGAAGAGTCGTAAACATATTCCCATTTTTGAATGTTCGCAACTAAAACCTTTTTCCCTTCTACGCTCAAAACTTTCAAGGATCTGACCTCCACTCGTTCTTTGTTTGATAAAATCTGAGGCCAATCTCCGTCTTGAGGGACTAGTTCTCTTTTTTCTAAGTTAACAGGATCAGATATCGGGAATGTTTCGATTTTAGTACTTAACCCGCCATCGCCGATTTCGGCTCCAACAGCCATAAAGCCCAGATCTAGGTGAACTTCAGCTGCAGCTGTCGATACTACTATGCCGCTATTTGTTCCAGCTTCTGGATGGAAGGAAGTTTTTGGTTGTATAACGCTACTTAAAACGTTATCGATGTTGCGATAAATGGTTCCAGTTCTCCGGCTTGAATTATTTGGAGGATAACCTCCAACATCGTTATTAATCAGCCAAACTTCTTGCTCTCCTTGGCTGTTTGTAAAATTAGTAATTTCTCCTCTGGCGTAACCTTCATCAATATTAAACCTGACAGCATCTATTCTATCTGCTAAATGGGTGATCTCGTAATACCCCGTGTTGAGAGGTATGGCAGCATAACTTTTATATGAACCCTCTACCGCCACTAATGGGGTCAGAATGCGTATAGATTCTCCCGAAGGAGTACCCGATACCGTAAAGTTTGTTACTGTTGAATTTGCAAGGTCTAAACGCGAAACAAGCACTCCATTTTCAAGATTCACGCTTGAAGCTGAAATATAGGCATATTTATTGTCCGGGGTAAGCTGCACTGCCCACATTGTTCCAACACTACTTTCAATTAATCTCCAGTTCTTGCCCGCGTCAGTTGTGAACCATGCTCTGCCTTGGTTGGATCGGGCTTCTTTGTCTCCCACAACAACAATATTATTTCCAGATCTTGCGGCTGAAAGTGCATAAAAAGGTGGGGTTCCAACACTCTTTATAATATCGTTACCTATACTATCTTTAGAGTTAGTGCTCACATACCTTTTTCCCCCAACCTCTGAAATCGTCACCAGCTCATTGCCGTTGCTTTTCAAATCAATTACTTTGTAGTCCGTATATGTTTTAATCTCAGGGTTTATTGCCAGCTCTTTTCTTGTTCCTTCAATAGCTTGTTTTGAGGGCATGCCGGCGTCTTGGATTTCTGTTATGCCTTGTCCTGGTTTTATTCCTTCCTTTGCTTTGCCTTCGCTTGGGCTGCGACCTAATAGTTGTCCGGCTGTCATAGTAATTACTACAGCAGCAATGTGAATTGGGGTTTTAAGCTTCTTATAAAATCCTAATACTCCTGGAGTTTTTGTTTCTGGAGCGGCGATGTTTTCTATTATTTGCGCCTGAGCCGGTTTTTCGGAAGCTGTGGTTGTTGTGATTTCTTGGGTAAGGGTAGTAAGGGTGAAAGGGGCGGGTGACTCAAGAGTGGTGGTTGGGGCAGAGGGGGTAAAGGCGGGGGCGGTTTCGGGGGACATCTCACCGGGCGCCGGTTCAGGCACCTTTTGTTGAGGCTCTAGGCTCAAATGGTCCCTTTGAGCGTTGCGAGCCTCGCTTCCTTGAGCAAGCCTATTGAATATTCTGCCGTATGGCAGGTACTCTTTTCTTGACATGCTTTAAACCAATAATATAGGTTAGATTACCATGCCCTGTAGTTATTTGTCAAGTTTTGCGAAGCAAAATGCTTTGTGAATAATTATACCACTTGAGTAAAAACCTTAACAAGACTTACATTCAAGGTTGAATCGCAACCCCTCCCTTTTGTAGCTCTCTTAAGAATACCTCATTAGGGGTGTAAAATCCAAGACATTTTCTAGGCCTATTGTTTATCTCTTCCACACACTCATCAATCTCCTGCTGGGATATGGTTTTAAAATCAGTTCCCTTGGGAAAGTACCTTCTTAATAGTCCGTTGTGGTACTCATTTGATCCTCTTTGCCAAGAGGAATATGGGTCACAAAAGAAGGTATCCATTCCCAGCTCTTTAAGCTGTATGTGCAGATGGTTTTCTCTCCCATTGTCCAAGGTTGTTGACTTACGGGCAAGGGCAGGGAGAGGGGAGAAGATCTCACTTTGAGCTTTAATTGCTTCTTCTGAGCTAATCCTGGCAACAAGTTTGGCAAAGAACTTTCTGGAAACTCTTTCAACCTCGGTATGTACCCCATCTTTATGCCCCTTCCCTTCAACCGTATCACCCTCAAAGTGACCAAACTCCACTCTCTGATCTATCAGAACCGGTCTATTGTGAATGCTGATTCTATCTGGGATTCTACCTCTGTGGACATGCCTGCCGGCTTTGTGTCTCCTTTTCTTTCTTCCCCAAGGCAGGTATTCCCAGAACTTTCTGTGTTTATATTCCTCTGAATAGATGAATGAGTAAATGGTCTCGGGAGTAATTCTTATCCTTAGGTTGCGAGGAAAAACCAGCTTCATCCTGCCTGATATCTGTTCAGGACTCCAGCCACGCATTAACCTGGTAATGACCCACCTGAAAACTTCCTTATTTTTCAAAGGGTGTCTTTTACCAGCTTGTGATTTTCTGGTACTACTTTTTGCCTGGGCATGAATTGCCACGTAATATCTACCCTCAAAAGAGTTTCTCTTTATCTCCCGTCCTATATTTGAGATATGCTTTCCCAGCCTCTTTGCAATCTCACTGTTTGAATCACCTTGAGAATGCCAAAGGGCTATTGAATCGCGTTCAATATCAGTAATCTTCTTGTGTTTTATGCTTTCTCACCCCCTTACTAGATATTCTACCTAAGGGGGTTGCGATTCGATTTAGAACTTACGAGAGATTAGATTTGCAACCCTTAAAGTGTTTTCTAAACCTGCTATAATTTACCCAATATTTGCATTTTTTTGATTGATTTAATGAGGTGCTATGACTAATTTATATTTTAAGACAGAACCACAAGCGGTAACCGAATCTCTCTATTTTTTTCTTTTAGAGGATAATCCGTTTAAAAAGGAAACGGTAAAAATTTTTACAGGAAGACCATCTTACCCTAAAAAAAATAATTTCTAAAAATAAGAATATCAATTTTCAAAAGAAGGCAATAAAGGATTATGTTGATGAATATTTTCAGAAACACAAGGACGAGTTAGAGGCTTACAATGGGAACATTCACAGTGTTTGGACTAAACTGGAAAAGAAAGTTTTTCAAAGACTTTCTGAGTTGTTGAATACCGATTTGAAAGGACTGGAGAGCATAGTTTGTTATATGGGTATAGTTCGATTATATCCAAGAGATTTGCAATCCCTAAGTTTCCAGATTTACTTCAAAGATTACATATTTCGATCATTGGCAACAATACTCCACGAAGTTACTCATTTTATATATTTCAAGAAGTGGAGGGAGCTTTTCCCAAATAGTATAGAAGATACTTTCGAAGCCCCCCCATGATTATTGGCATCTGAGTGAAATATTAGTTTCAATCTTGAATGCTGATCCTGTTTTATTGAGACTTATACCCGATGCTGAGACATTTGGTTATCCCGAATACAATTATCAAGCATATTCCAAAAACCAAACGGACATATCTATTCAAGGCTATTTTAGGAAAAAATACCTAATGTATAAAACAAAAAATCAAAATATCGACGATTTTCTAATAAGTTGTAAAGAAGACATAGAAACAATTGAATTTAAAAAATAAAACGGAGTTATTTAATTCTTTTATATTCATCTAAAATCGTTTGCAAAACTTCGCCCACACTTTCCGGATTATGTCTTAGGTCTATATCCCAATCACCTATTCTACTTAGCAAACCTCCTATATGAGTATTACATAAATATTTGTCGTCTTGAATCAGACAATAAACGATTTTTCCGCAAAGGTATCCCAATGTATCGGGATCTATCCTATATTCCAAATAATCCTCCACTAAAGAAGCAAAAATAACTTCAAGATCTTTTTCGTTGAGCTTTCGCGCGGATAATTGGATGTTATTTTTGTCAAAATATTTAGCCAAAAGTCTTACGGACTCATCATCTTGAGAAAATTTGGCTAATAAATAATCTGTGTTGTTTTGCATATAAATAAGGGCTTAGGGAGAGAAAAGAGTGGTTAGCTCGTGAAGGTTAAAGTTGGACACTCTCCCTAAGCTGGCTTTGGTTAGGTTCTCGAGTCGGGAGGCGGATTGTGGTAGTCTGATCGTTTTTCTTCTTGTCGTGGTCTGTCCAGTGCCAAGGTCCGTGTCTATCCCGACTGGCGTGATAACGATCAGGGTAGGTCTGGGTCTGATGGCCTGTTGGAAAATCCACTTTGCCTTCCAGGGATTTCACTATGGCCCGAAGTCCGCTTGTAAAAATGTCTCCGCTTGGTATGGCGAACCCTCCATTGCGTAAATTGTTACGAAACACCCACTCTCGACTAATTCCTAACCCAGCCTAATACAGGGTACTACTTGTGTTATGGGTAGTCAACAGAGAGTGTGGTTTTAAACGAGATAAAGCATGTCGAGATTGTTTGATTAAATTTTGGAAAGATTTTATATGTTGGAGCTTGTATAGCTTAAAACTTCACGCAAAAACTCAATAAATCTTTTTGCGGCATCCTTATCTTGGACGTTTCTAACGTAAAAAGACAGCTCTGCGGCCGAGTATAGCGTTTTTGCTAAATCACTATTAAATTTGTCTTTGTCGCTAATTCCATCTGACCAAAGATGGTTAGATATTCCAGAAAGTTCATCTAAGGAAAGCTCTCCTTTTCTAAAATCTCCTATCGTTTCGACAAAAACGTTATGAATTAAGTCTAAACTTAATTCTTTTGTTGAACTTACGCCTGATTTTTCAAGATATTTCTTGAACTTTTTTGTAGGAAATATAATTCTAATGGTTTTATCCTCTTTAATATTTTGTTGTTTCATTTATAAAAAGTAAGGAAAGATTGTTCGATTGTTTGTAGATCAAACAATCTTTCCTCTGTGAACAAGAAAACGGTGCGACAGTCGGTTGATTTGTTACTTGTCCTTTTTGGTGGGAGGAGGTGGGGTTGGGGTAACAGCAGACCCCTTTACTCCATTTTCAGTGTAATGCTCGTTGCGGATGTTTTGGCCTTTGTTCGAATCGAAACTCCGTCTAAGGCCGCCGTACGAGTAGACCGTGTGGTCTGGTAGGCCATTTTTGCCCAAATGTGTGACGGCAATACGACCAGGATAGTCGTCAGACACGCTTACCTCCAGTTGATTTCAATGCGCCGTTTCTTGTTCGTTAAGAGTATATCACAACATGCTTGAATTAAGTTGTTTTCTGTACAAACAATGATTATTGCGGCATACCGCTTTCATTCTAAGTTTTCATTTTTATTGGGCGGCTTGATAGCTGGATAATTAATTCCGTGTTGTCGTCATCAGCTGTTTTATTGAAATGTTTATAGCCGCACGACTGGCATTTATAATAAATACGCCAATCGCCCTTTTTTTGGGTCACGCCTAGTGGTTCCATTAGACCTTGACATGAGGATTTTCTGTCTCCTGGGTTTATGTCCACATGCCGACTCCAAAGACAGCTTGGGCAATGATCGGTATAGCCTGTACCTTTAATTTCCTGTCCACATACTACACAAGTAAAATTTTCAGGTGTTCGGGCAAATTTTTTTCCCATTCTCTTGTTATTTTTCATAAATTTATTTTCCTTCAAAAAGGCGAGTAAACTATTTCGGAGCAGTTATTTGTCAAGTTTTGCGAAGCAAAAAATACTTTTTGTGAATAAGTTATATATCACCAATAATGGAAGTGCAAGAATCAGTTGGTGGTCGACTTTTTTAGTCACAAATTGACGACTTGCGGTATAATAAAGCTTGGGAATTGGAGGTGAGGACCTTGGTAGAAAATAAGTTTGAGAAGATGTCTGAATTAAAACTTGAAGTAGAAGAGGAACCTACCGCAGAAATACTAGGCGGGATGATCGAATTAGGCAACGTCAAGAGTGTGCTGATAGATATAACCCGATATCCTAAGGCTACCCCTAGTTAATTAATTCAGAATGGAGAAAACAGGTTTTATTGTTAATCCTTTATCCGTCATTTTTAACCCCGCCATTGATAAAAGGAACGGTTATTCAACCATCGTTTTTAGTTGGAAAAGTAAAAGATATATTAAAGTTAATTCTAGCGGCTACTGGATCCTCTTTAAAATTAATTCTCACCCTGGGATACAAATTATTGAACTTGCAAAAGAACTTGGCCAAAAAATTTCTGCAGTTAAGGTTTTCATAAAACAGATGTTGGAAGAAGGGATAATTGCAGAATATGAAACTTAGAGAACATTTTTTCTTGAAACTAAGCAAGTCGGGTTTTTCTGACAAGCTGACTTTTAAAAATTCCATAAGGAAAAATCTCAAACTTCCTGCGAATAAGTTTCCTCCGGATTTTCGCGAGGAAGCCGACGGTTGTTTATGCGCAGGTTATTTTATTGACTATGGCAAGAAAATCAGCGCGAGGCAATTATTGAGACTTTGCAAATCGGAGAAGTGGAACGAATTGGGAAGTCTGGTTGGGGATTTCCTTATACTTTTTTGTGATTTTGATCAACAACGATTATTAGTCTTAACTGACCAAACAGGGAAATTTCCCTGTTTCTTTTCAATGGCTGGTGATTCTATTGTTTTATCAACCAGCTTTCATAATGTTTTGAAGGAAATTGAATCTCCAAGCATGGACAACAATAGCGCGCTAGATTACATCTCGCGTAACATATTTATTACTGACAGGACTGTAATAAAAGAGATTGGACAAATTCCGCCAGCAGTTTTGTTTGAATATAGATATGGCGATTCATATCGGCTTAATAATACTGTTGATATTAATTGGTACGAGAGAAATATTCAAACTGTTCAACACAGTTCTTTAAGTGATTTTACAAATGCTTTTATTGCTTCACTTTGTGAAAGGGTAAGGGAAAGATTGGTTGTTTTAAAAGATATCAAGTTTGCCGCGGATTTAACATCAGGATTTGATAGCAGCCTTGTTTGTTATTTGCTCAAAAATAGTACGAATAGACAATTTAATTGTTACTCACGTGTAGCCAGCACAATGTTGGAAGACACTGACCCTGTCGTGGTTAATCAATTTGTGAAGAAACATGACTTGGTATCAAAACTCGTTTCTATTGAAAATATCTTCCCATTTTCAACTCTTAGTTATAACAAATGGCTGAAGTTAGATCCAAATCAAACAAACAAGTCTGAATTGTACGAGTATTTATTAGTATTAAAAAGTGACGGTAACAATGTTTATTTTCAGGGAGTTGGCGGTGATGAAGTGTTATGGTCAAACAAGAATGCAGTTGATATAAATCTTCGTTATTCTTTGCAACAAGAATATTTTTATTCCATATGGAAACTCAAATATGGTATCGGTAAAATATTAAGTAATAAGGGATTAGAGATATTTCTCGATAAAACAAGGTTCCAAGAGAAAAACATACAAGACTCTCTTTTTTCGCCTTCTGCTATCGGTGTTGGGCATGATTCTTTTTTAATTAATTGGGAAACAGGGGTTTGGCCAATAACACCTTTTATTGATCCTGGTTTAATTGGTGTGGCGATGGGCATGCCACGCAGCTTAGGTTCGACTCCGTCAAAACAAGAAATTTTTCGCATGAGAACAGATATATTCATTACAGAACAATTTAGGCAAAAACAGGGTGCAGAGGAACATGTGGGGCGCTATTTAACAGAAAGACCAAAGGTTGTGCTTTCCATATTAAAAAATTCTAGATTGGGAGAAAAAGGTTGGATAAAGGCAGAGGAAATTGTGCACGATATTAAAAAAGGTAAAGTTGAGGAATATTTCGAAGGCGACGCAATGAGTTTTCTTCTGAATGTACTAGAGTTGGAATATTTTCTGCAGACCAACAATATTAAAGTGAACTAACGGGCAAAATGTTGATACGGTTACGACTGCTTATGCTTTTGTCGTTATTTGAAGCTAAATGCTTTGTGAATAATTATACCACTAAAAATCAAAGTGCAAGGATCAGTTGGTGGCCAAACCTTAACTAGAGATTGGATTTACAAAATATTCACCTTTTTACTACTCGAGTCTTATCTTCTAAATCTGTCACCCGATATCCTTGCTTTTGGATTTTTATCCTAAACTGATCCGCCAGTCTGAAATTTTTATTTTTTCTAGCCACATCCCTTTGCCTAATTAATTCTTGAATTTCGGGTGGAATGTTTAATTTTCTGTCTAAATATTTTTCTATATTTAACCCTAAAATTTGATCCATTTGGAGCAAAGTTGCTGCTTTGGCAGAGACTGGTTTTTTCGCCTTAACCATCTTCCACATTACCGCTACGGCTTGTGGTGTATTTAAATCATTATTTACAGCTTCGATAAACTCGTGATAGTATCCACATAATCCGTTTCCTGCGTGTTTCCATCCTCTAATTTTTTCTCTCAAGTTCTCAAGTGCATTCTGGGCCGCCGTAAGTGATTCCCAGGTAAAATTAAGCTTATCTCTGTAGTGTGCTGTTAGCACCAAATATCTAAAAGCAAGTGGGTCAAATCCTTTCCCAACTAAATCTTTTAGGGTATAGAAGTTGTTTAAGGATTTACTCATCTTTGTGCCATTTACCAACAGATGTTCACCGTGTATAAAGTACTTTACAAAGGGTTTGCCGGTTTTTCCTTCGGACTGGGCAATCTCATTTTCATGGTGAGGGAAAAGCAGGTCTATTCCTCCAACATGTATGTCAAAAGTATCCCCTAGGTGTTGTTGGCTCATTACTGAACACTCAATGTGCCACCCTGGTCTACCTTTTCCCCACGGACTGCTCCAACCAACCTCATCTTGAGCCGCTGCTTTCCAGAGAGCAAAATCTTGAGCATCGTCTTTTGAATATTCATCAGATAAAATTCTGGTACCTGTTTTGAGCGTTCGGCCATTAAGGTCCGATAGTTTGCCGTAACAGGGGAATTTAGAAATATCAAAATAAACGGAGCCATCCCTTTCTACATAGGCCAAACCCTTCTTAACCAGTTCCTCAATATATTTAATCATTTGCTCTATGTACTTTGTAGCTTTAGGGGAAATGCTCGTAGGCAAAATATTAAGCTTGCCTAAATCTTCTATAAAAGCCTGAGTGTATTCTTTGGTAAATATTTCTATCGGCAAGTTTTTTTCTTTTGCCTTTTTTATTATCTTGTCATCAATATCAGTGATGTTTCTTACAGACTTGACTTGATAATTATTGGCAACAAGTGTTCTGTACAAAAAATCAGACAGTATCATGGTTCTAAAGTTACCAATATGCTGATAGTCGTGTACTGTTGGGCCGCATGTATACATTCCTACTTTAGGAGGATTTATAGGCTTAAAAATATCAGTTTTTCTTGTAAGACTATTATAAATTCTCATGATTATCCAAACGGATGTGGAAACTTATTTACTCTTGTCACGGCAACGCTCGTATTTATAAAAGATTGTAATCTTCTAGGATCATTATGTAAATAGTTCTGATTTATTTCTAAAGGATGTAGTCCGGGTATTAAAATTTTACAAACAGAAAACCCACTTTCCTTAATTTCTTTAGGGGCAATATCAACACACCAAGGTTCAAAATATTTTTGATCTAATCGCATTAATAGATCGTATAAACTCACTGGCGCCTTAGACAAAATTTTTCTATATTGATTAAAGCTTAATAATTTATTACCCATTGTTCTCTTTATTTCTGCTACGTTAGTTTTATTAGTAGGAACCATAATATGATCACTTAACTCTAATATTTCCTTTCTGTTTTGGCGCTTGTTATTGTCTTGTTCATACAGGATTAGTTGCGACCTTCTAATCATAATTGACTCCTCAATCGCTTTTTTTATTGATTGGATAATCTCAAGAGTCATTGCCGATCCAAAAGACATATAAGGTGCGGTTTTAGAAGTCAATACTGCAACAACAGTAACCATGTTCATATCATTAACCACTAAATAGATGACTAAATTAAGTTTAGAGTTTTTAATTATATTTAATAATTTATTGACGCTTGCATCTTTGACAAATCGCAATGGCAGCTGATAAAAATGTGAAGAAGTTAACCAAGCACACATCAAAGAATCTCTTTCAATAACTTCACACAAACCATTTAGAATAGCTAGTTGGTTGGTGTTGCCAGAAGCAGACCCACTGGGATTCATTGAATCAATCCTCTGATGATCTTTCTTATGCCGGGGATAAACCAGATCTACAGGTAAATATTTTTGTGAGCCATTAAGCAAACTTTCTCCTAGAACAACAAAAAACTTCTTGGTGTCGCACGGTTTCCTGTAGGGAAAATTTTTATCACAATATTGATTATCGTCATAGAGAATAAATTTACTAAATATTTTTGTAACGTCTGTCTTGTTTGTATGATGTTGTTGAAAATTAGTTTCATTGTATTGATACAAACAATATCTTTCAATTGCTTCGCCATAGGCTCTTTGTAGTGCATTATTATTTTCAAGACCTACACTCGCGCCTACAATGTTGCTTATTTTTTTTGCATCAGATGATGATTGTGATATTCGAGGAGCCTTAACCACATAACCAGGGAGCTTGGGAACTCCTAGGGGATAATCTAGTGGATAAGCAGAGAATTTCATTTTGTATTTCCGCATGCCTTACAATTGTTATCTAGTTTTATCTTTTCAAACTCTGTAGTTAAATCTATGTTGACTCTAAATCTACCTTCTAAAATCTCAACGTCCATAACCTTTGTGAGATATTTAATTACTTGTAAAGCCATTAACGTTCCTGATAAAATCGGTCTAACTCCAAAAGATGGCCTAGGAATTTCTTTGAGTTTTTCCAATGTCTTTAGATATTTTTCAAAATCTTTGTCCTTATTTATTTGGTGGGACAATACGCATTCAAAACAGGGTGTTTTAAAGGGTATACAGATAGGGCCTATCCAATTTCCACTAACCCCTAAATAAGGTATTCTTTCAGATAGGGCTACTTTGTTTAACCACCTCCCTAACTTAACGAGAGGTTTATCTGCACACAAAATTACAAAATCTTTACCATTTATAATATCCATAAAATCTTTTTTTGAGGTTACATATTGCCTCATTGGAGTTATTTTGGTATATGGATTTTGTAGTTTCAGCCTTGATTTGAGCACTTCTACTTTGTATTTACCAATATCGCTATCATTATATGCCAGTTGTCTAGTCAAATTACTTCTTTCAATGGTATCACCATCTACTATTGTTAGTTTTCCTATCCCCATAGCTACGAGTATTTGAGCGATGATACTTCCTTGGCCTCCTATGCCGATGATGGCGATGTGACTGTTTTTTAAATTATTTTGTATGTCATATTTAGAGTTTTTTAACGATTCAAATGAAGTAAAAAATTCCAGTTGCCATTTATACCTGTCTAATTCATTTGTGGAGAAAGTATTCCCAGATGTTGTATTATAGCTGAATATTTTAGCTTTTAATAATTCACTTATCTTGTTTTCCACTTCCTTTTGCGACACGTTGAGCACGTTTTGTATATCTTGAGTTATTAGTTTTAAACTTTTTGGCTGATTGATACAACTTTTGATTATTAAAAATTCTAACAGATGTTTTGAAGGTGTATATTTTTTCTTCTCTCCATAGGGTGAATTGAGGCTAATTTGGTCTTTTTCTTCTTTAACTATCCAATTTAGATTTAATTTAAATTTTTGTTTACTACCCATAATACATACTACACTTACTCCAACGACGTGGAACCAGAGGCGGTACGGTTAGTGCATTTAAATATTATCTATCTTCAGGGGAACAGAATATCACAATACGAGATTTTTTTCTTTTAATTACCAATTTCAAGTTAAACACCTCCTGTCTATAGTTTGTATTCTAATTCAAACGTCTAAATCAGTCAAGAATCAGTTGAAATCAGTTGAAATTTATTTCAATTTATTGTACTCGTCCAGTATTTTTTGTAGAACTTTTCCTGCATTTCGGGGATCATTTCTAAGGTCAATTTCCAATATGACTTATATGATCAAGTTTGCTAATTGATCTTGACTTTTACTAATACAATTGTATAATTGTATTATGAACTGGTTTCAAAACTAGTTCATACAACCTAGCGAATCTCTCAAAACGAGCTCGCAAGGCGAGTTTTGAAACAGGTTTTATGGATTATGTAACCACTAACATTCGAATTTCTGAGGAAGATTATTTAAGACTCAAGGAAGAGGCTGCTAAAAAGCGAAAGAGCCTGTCTGCTATAATTCGGGAAAAATTAGCTCGAAAAGGAGGAAAATCCCTTGCTTCAAAAAAGAAACTAATAGCTCAGACTAAAAAATTAGCCCAACAAAATGCCAAGTATTTAAAAGATTTCGATGTGGTTGGGACGTTGCGAGAGATGAGATACAAAGAAGCAAAATGATAGTTGTTGATACTTCAGTGATATTCAAATGGTATAGTGACGAAGCTGAGTCCTCAACTGCGCTGAAAATTCTTGAATCGCATTTAAGCGAAAAGGAAACGATTTGTGTTCCAGACTTACTTCTTTACAAATTAACGAATGCTTGGGCGACAAAAAGTGCACTTCCTTTTGAAAAGATTAAGTTAAACTTAAAAAACCTGCAAAAAATTGGGATTAGTTTTGAGCCTATTAACTTCAAACGAGCAAATAAAGCAGTAGAAATTTCTAAAAAGTACGAAGTTTCAGTTTACGGCGCGTCATACGTTGTTTTGGCAAAGGAAAAGAAGTGTAAATTATATACGGCTGACGCAAAATTTGTATCTTTAGTTAACCTACCTTTTGTTAAAAATTTGGCAGATTATTCCTAGATTTCTGATCCAAAATATGCGATAATGTAGGTATGAAACAAGGCGGAGAAACGAGAGTTCCCGAAAATTTTAGGCCATATTTTTGGGACATAGAATTTGAAAAATTAGAGGTTCAAAAGGACATTTTTTTTATTACAAAACGGATTTTAGATAGGGGCAATTTTAGCGATATACGTTGGCTGATAAAAACATACGGGATCGAAGTAATAAAAAAAGTAGTTTTAGGTACGCGCGATCTTGATAGGCTAACAGGGAATTTTTGGGCCGACATACTTGGCTTGGATAAAAAACAGGTGCCATGTTTACAAAAACCTTACTCCCCGATACACTTCGGGCTATCCAGTTAGTTTCAAACATTACTGAAATTAAAGAGGGATATCTTGCCGGAGGAACAGCCTTAGCCATACAGATTAGACACAGGATTTCTATTGACCTTGACTTTTTTACTCAGCGTGAGTTTAACTAAGTTGAGCTTTCCGCAAAACTTACTTCCATGCCTGAATTTACTCAAGAAGGAACTGCCAAGTGGACTGTGTGGGGAAAAATAAATCAAACAAAGTTTTCAATATTCCATTATAAGTTTCCACTAATTGAACCGATCATCCTGTTCGAGGGCATTCAATTGGCGAGCTTTGCTGACATTGCTGCTATGAAAATTCACGCAATTGAACAACGTGGGACGAAGAGAGATTTTGTAGATGTTTATTTTCTTTCTCAAAAATACACGCTTGAGGAAATGTTAATGTTTTATCAAAAAAAGTACTCTGTTTTAGAAGATCACCTTTATTCGACTATGCGCTCTCTGGATTATTTTGATGATGCTGAAAAAGAAAGTCAAATGCCCAATATGCTAATCGAGGTAAATTGGGACGATGTAAAGGAGTATTTTAAAAAAGAAACGCACAAACTTGTTCAGGAAAAAGTGCAAATTTAATAGTTTACTTTTTCTTCTTCCTCTCAAATCTTCTTGTTATTTTTATTGCCAAGCCTTTTGTCATATAATTACATCATGCGCAAGCAAACTTTTTATCAAAAGACCAGACTAAACAATGGATCAACTTTGGGTGTTATAAAAATTCCTGGTGCATTTCCTGTTACAATTTCAGCCTACATAAAGGCCGGGTTTCGGCATGATCCATCAAATCGGCCAGGACTTGCTCACTTTACGGAGCACATGCTTTTTAACGGAACAAAAAACTACCCTTCTTCAGCATTACTTTCACAATCCATAAATCAACATGGAGGGTGGCACGATGCCTTTACTTGGATTGAATACCAAAGGCACATGATTCATTTACCAAAACTACAACTTAAAAAAGGAATTGAAATACTTTTTGAAACACTCGTAAATCCAATTATAAACAACGAAGGTTTGGAACAGGAGAAGGGTGTTGTAAAAGAAGAAATCTTGAAGCGTCGGGAAAATCCTGAAACAGCGATATGGGATTTTGCATGGAACCCTCTGTTTTTTAAAGGAACATGCTTGTCTCATCCTTGTACTGGTGTTGAAAAAGATGTTAAAAATATATCGACTCGCGATGTTGGGAATTTCATTAGTGATCATTTTTTGGCCGACTCAACAGTCTTTATTGTAGCGGGGGATGTTGACCTTGAGAGTTCAGTGAAATTGTTTGATGAATATTCGACAATCTATAACAGAAAATCTTTTCTTCATAGTCAAAATGAGGTATCAAACTCAGGCGAGAGGGTAAAAGTCAATTTTATCGATTCAGATCAAACGGCTATAATGTTTGGTGTAAAAACAATACCGTATGCCCACCAAGACAGGCACGTTCTGGATTTTATTACAGATTGTTTGGGTGGATATTTTGGAGCGCGTTTGCCACAAAGATTAAGAGACGAAGGTGGACTAATATACAATTGGAATATGTGGCAGGACAACTTGGACGAGACAGGATATCTTTTTTTTAGTGCGTCAGCATCAAAAGAAAACCAATACAAAATTACATCGTTGGTAAAGGAGGAATTTGAAAAGTTATCAAATAAAAAGTTAAGCGATAGTGACATGAAGTTAGCTAAAGGACACATTACAGGCAGTTTGATTTCGAACATGGAAACGGTAACAGATTTTGCCCGGTGGTATGGATTTCAAGAATCAATGCGAGGCAAGTCAATTTCTCCGAATGAACAAGAAAATATGTATAAGAAAATATCGTCGCAAGAAGTATTTGAAGTTGCTTCAAAGTATTTTCAAAAGAATAATTTCTACATTGCTGCGATTGGGCCTACTGATGCAGAAAAATTGGGAAAATCACTTGAAGAGAAATGAAAAGCAGGTGACCTTGTCTAATTTGAGTTAGATCACCTGCCAATAAAAGAAGTAGTCGTTGCTGCGTGCTGAGCTTGCTACTTTCCGCCGCCTGCTGGTTTGCCGGGATTTCCCGGATGACCTCCACCGCTGCCTGGTCCCTGACGACTGCCGTTAGACCCTGGTCTTGCGTCTATTCCCACAATGCCCTCCTTGTCCTTTGCTAGCCAGCACACTTTACTTCGACTACTACCTTTTCAATTGTTGTGATTTTCTTGGAGACTGTCGCTAGTTGATATAAGCCAAGAAACAAAACAAGTTGCTGCACAAAAGTTGCAACATTAATGTTATATCTTAATTGATAGTTATGGCGCAAGTATTAATTTGAGGTTGCCAATGAGATTAATTCTTATTATTTTTCTTCTTCCTCTCAAACCTTCTTGTGATTTTTGTTAGTTGATAAGTAATTAATACTGCCAGGGCAGTAATAATTAGAGCGTAAATTAGTTGAGAGATGATGCCAGTTCCGTTGGCAACGCGCGGCTTTATGTATTCTTCGATAGCATTCTTAATTGCGTCATTCCAAGCAAGTGCTGCAACCAATCCAAACCCGGCTGTTGCAAGTTGCAAAAGCTGCTTAGCAAAGGCTGCTGGAAGACTGTCATCTGGGTTGATTTTAGCCATAAGTTTTAAAATAATTACGCCTTGATTTATACCGCATTATTAACGTAAACTGAATTAACGATGTATTCTCCCAAGTATACCATCACTAATAGCATTTTGAAAAATATTGGCACGATTGAAGCTTGTAAGGAAATTATTCAAGAAGCACCTCTTATTCCGGCGTATGAAAGGCAGTTCCAAGAAGAAGCAATGATTCGAACAGTCCATCACGGAACTCACATTGAGGGCAACGATTTATCCTTTGAACAAGCAGGGAAAGTAATTCGAGGGTCATTTGGAGAAACAAACGCAGAAAAAGCTGTGGAAAAAGTTGGGATTACAGCACGAGAAAGAGATATACAAGAGGTTATCAACTACAGAACCGTTATGGAGTTTTTAGACAAACAATACAATACAAGCCAAAAAAACGACATTTTTCGTTTCTCTGAAAATTTGATAAAACAAATCCACAAACTTGTTGTAAACAGGTTGGTTTCTGAGGAAAATCAAGGAGTTTATAGAAAAAGCCAAGTAGTATTGCGCGACTCAAGAACGGGAGAGATAACCTTTAGGCCACCACCATCAGTTGAGGTTCCCTACCTGATGGAAGACTTGGTAGTTTTCATGAATTCAAAAGTAGGCAGGGAAGTTCACCCCGTAATACGTGCGGCAGTTGCGCACTATGTGCTTGCTGCTATCCATCCGTTTGTTGAGGGGAACGGGAGAACAGCACGGGCTTTTGCAACTCTAGTTATGTTTGTTGAAGATTATGATATTAAGCGACTGTTTTCTTTAGAAGAATATTTTGATCGGGATGCGGAGGCTTATTACGGAGCGCTAATTGCAACCTCAGGTCAGTCGAAAGAGCTTGGAGATCGCGATTTGACGGCTTGGATTGGATATTTTACTCAAGGTTTGGCAGTTGAATTAACACGTGTTCGCGAGAAAGTTAAAAAGTTGTCAATTGATACAAAAATTAGAGCAAAAAGAGGTCAGCAGGTTGCTCTTTCCGAGCGGCAGATTAAAATAATTGAATATTTATCTGAAAACGAAAGAGGAGGAATGGGAGAGATCAGGCCGCTTTTCCCAATGGTTTCTGAGGATACAGTTTTGCGCGAATTTCAAGCTTTAGTAAAAAGTAATGTAATCCGTAAAAAAGGAAAAACCAAGGGAAGCTATTATGAGCTCGTAAAATAAATTGAAAATTGAAAATTAGTTTTATGTCCTTTTCTGACCCACGTTTTATCTATATTTTAGTTTCATTGCCAATTATGTTTGGAGTTACTTTGGTAGCGGACGGGATAGCTAAAATTTTACATGAGAAAAATTGTGGATGGATTAGTTTGTTTAGTGGAATTGTGTTTTTGTTGACAATGGGAGTTGTGATATTATTGCTTCAATGACGTTTAGTAAACTTTCCGAATATCTTCAAAAACTTGAAAAAACTGCCTCAAGAAACGAAATTACCCAAATCTTGGCAGGGTTGTTTAAGGATGCCAGTTCTGGCGAAATTGATAAGATTTGCTATCTGGTTTTAGGTCGAGTAGCGCCTCAATATACAGGCATAGAATTTAACTTTGCTGAGAAGATGATGATCAGAGCTATTGGTTATGCTTACAAGAAAGAGATAGAGACAGTGACAGAGAAGTTTAAAAATATTGGAGACTTGGGTGACGTTGCTGAGAAGTTTGCAGAACAGTCTAAGTTTAAGTCTAAGACGAGTGTGAGTGAGGTTTATGATCTGCTGCGTAAGGTTGCTGCAGAGGGTGGGGAAAAGAGCCAAGAGAGGAAGCTTACTTTGATTGCAGAACTGCTTTCAGAGGTAGATCCCCTGTCGGCTCGGTATATTGCAAGAATTCCTGTTGGAAAACTACGACTAGGATTCTCTGACGTAAGTATGATGGACGCCTTATCAGTTATGGAAGTTGGGGACAAGTCGGCAAGGAAGAAAATTGAGGCTGCATACAATGTTTTTGTTGATATTGGTAAAATCGCCCAAAGAATAAAAAAAGAAGGTCTAACAGGCGTTGAAAAAGTTGATGCGGAGCCTGGGGTTCCGATAAGGCCATCTTTGGCCGAAAGGTTGCCATCAGCTGAAAAAATAGTTGAAAAGATGGATGGAAGATTTGCAGTTGAGCCAAAATTGGATGGTTTTCGGGTGCAACTGCATGTTTGGGGGTCAAGTGATAAAAGGGAAGTAAAGATTTTCTCAAGAAACTTAGAGAACGTAACGCATATGTACCCCGACCTTGTTGACGCGGCCTCAAAACTTCATGTAAAGTCTGGAATTTTTGACGGAGAGGCAATTGGCTACAACTCAAAAACAGGAAAGTTTGTTCCTTTTCAAGAAACTGTGCAACGCAAAAGAAAATATGGAATTGAAGAAATGGCAAAATCGATCCCTCTTAAAGTTTTTGTTTTTGATTCGTTGTTTTTGAATGGAAAAACTTTGCTGACTGTTCCCTTCCGGGAACGACGTGAATTGATGGAAAAAGAGTTGGGTGGCGAAAAAGGTGATATTGTTTTGGCACAACACCATATCGTTACAGAAGCGGACAAGCTGCGTGAGCTTTTTAACAATTGTATTAAAGACGGATTGGAAGGGATAGTAGCTAAGAAACTAGATGCACCTTATCGGGCTGGCGGAAGAGGGTACCACTGGGTAAAGTTCAAAAAAACCACTGAAGGAAAAATAACCGACACAATCGACTGTGTTTTGATGGGAGCATATCGCGGGCGTGGAAAAAGGGCACAATTTGGACTGGGAGCCTTTTTAATAGGAGTTCCCGGTAAAGGCGAAAAGTACTACTCAATTTCCCGGCTCGGCACAGGGTTGTCTGATGAGCAATTTCGGCAAATGTACAAAGAGGTAGAAAAGTTAAAAGTTGAGGATAAGCCTAATACTTATGAAGTTGACAAAGAAGCAGAGCCGGACGTTTGGGTGCGTCCTCAGTTGGTTTTGGAAATATTGGCAGATGAGATCAGTTTGTCTCCAAGACACACTGCGGGACGAGACAAAAGTAGGGGGTATTCACTGCGGTTTCCGCGACTGATTAGAGTTCGAGACGATAAAAACCCTGATCAAGCAACTTCAGTTGGAGAGATTGCAAAACTATATAAAATCCAAAAAGGCTAGTGTTTTACACTGCTGGCCAGTCGGTGACCAGCCCTTGTTCTTTTAGCCATCTTCCAAATTCCAAGCGCCTTGTTTCTAGAGTTAGTTCATGCGAAGCTTTATTTTTTCTGATTCGATCCAAATTGTTTATTTGTTGCTCGCTAAATCCTATCCTAATCAACTCCTTAACTTGATCGTCGTAGGGCAAATCGGCGAATGATGGCGATTGTTCTTTTTCTGAGTCCATAGTATTTACTATTATATTACCTTCTGTCAAACTTGCAACTTTTTGATCCAAGTTTTCGGTTGGTTCTTGTTCTCCGATTTTACCACTTTTCTTAAGCCATGAAACAATATCAATTGGACCTTTAAAAACACTCGCATCTTTTCCATAACTGTTTCGCCAGACCAAATAAAGTACACATTGTTCTTGAGTAAAACCAGTATTTAATAACTGTTTAATAGAATGCATAAGTTCTAATGAGTTATCGCCGGGTCTCGGTTGAAATTCCTTCATGTTCTTTAACTTTAATTATAGTTACTATGTCAATTTTGTTTATATTTGCTAGAATTGTAACATGGCTCAGATATTAATTTTTGGTGCAAGTATCGCTTGGGGAGCATGGGATACCCAAGGCGGGTGGGCACAACGATTAAAGCAATATGTTGACGAGAATAATATAAAACATCTTGGCTCGTTTGATTTTAATTGGACTTACCCCTTGGGCATACCTGGCGACAGTTCAACCACACTTTTGGAAAGAGTCGAGCAAGAGATGGACGCGCGGTGTGACGAAGGAGTCGAAACGGTAGTTTTATTTGAAGTTGGAACAAACGACTCGCTTATGTCCTTAAAAGACGGAACAAATGCAACTCCTTTAAATGTTTTTAAGAAGAATCTTGAAGAGTTAATTTTGGCCGCAAGAAAATATCAAGCAAGGATTGTTTTTGTTGGGTTGCCTCCTGTTGATGAGGATAAAATGAACCCCACTCCACACATGCAGGGTTTTGCATATACGAACGAAAGCCTAAAAGAATATAATAATTCAATAAAACAGCTCTGTGATGAGCAAAATTTAAATTTTGTTGAAGTTTACGAGGCCTTTTTGAAAGCTAATTTTAAAAACTTGTTGGCAGATGGTTTACATCCGAATTCAAGGGGACATCAAAAAATATTTGAGTTAGCAAAAAGTTGTCTTCTTGAAAATAAACTTATTAACAGCAAGGAATAATTTTCCATATTTTGGGAAAAAAGCCCAGATCAACTGGAAAGCGTGTGGTAAAATGGGTGTATGCAAGCAAGAGTATTAAACTATCGAATTATTGTTGAGCCTGAAAAGATGGGCAAAAAGACTGTATACAATGCCTATTGTCCGGTATTAGGTGTTGCTGACTATGGTGATTCCATCGACGAGGTTTTAGAAAGCATAAATGATGGTATAGAACTTGCTTTGGAGTCTTTGGTAAAAGAGGGAAAAGAAGTTCCAATAGAAAACACTGAATTACAAATGGTAACCACAGCTCAAGTTAAAGTTCCGGCCGGTGCAAAATTAGGCTATTTATGAGCAGATTGCCCCGTAATGTCAAACCTCAAAAGTTGGTAAAATTTCTTACAAAGATGGGTTTCCAAGAAGTTGGAGGACGTGGAAGCCATATCAGACTTAAACATTCTGATGGTCGGTGGACACAAGTTGCAATTCACCCAGGACCTGTTCCTGTTGGTACATTAAGAAGAATAATTGCCCAAGCGGAATTAACAGAAGAGGAGACAGGAGAACTTAAATGAAGCTAATTGTTGGCTTAGGGAACCCTGGAGAAAAATATAAAAACACAAGGCATAGTGTAGGATTTATGGTGGTGAATCGAATTGGACAAGACTACTGTCTACCGACTACAGACTACAGCAAGTGGGAAGAAAAGAGTAATTTATTATCGGTAGTCTGTGGACTGAAGACGGTAGACGTACTTCTTGCCCAGCCACATACGTTCATGAATAATTCTGGTGAGGCAGTAAAAAAACTTGTTGACTGGTTTAAAGTTAAGTACGACGATTTGTATGTAATCCATGACGATCTTGATATTAAGCTTGGGGAATATAAAATTCAAAAAGGCAAAGGGCCAAAGGTCCACAATGGGCTTTTGTCAATTGAAGAAAAACTTGGAACAGCCGATTTTTGGAGAATCAGAGTCGGAGTCGACAATAGAAAACCGGAAAACAGAATCTCAGGCGAGCAATATGTGCTTGAGGATTTCGAAAACGAAGAAAAGGAAATAATCGATCAAGTAATAGCGAAAATTATATACGGGTTTAAATTCGAAGCACGAAGCACGAAATCCTAAACAATATCTAAATTCAAATATCAAATTTTCAGAATGTTTTGAATTTTTGATTTATAGTATTTGAATTTGTTTCGGATTTGGGATTTTGGATTTCGAATTTTTATTTGTATGTCTGATTTTTCTGATATCAAAAAAGTACTTAAAAAGTTTGACCCCAGAGAGGACCGCTATATTTCTCGCGAATTCCAAAAGTATGCATATGATTTGGCGCAGGAGTTGGGAGATTTAGAACACAAAAGTCTGTACATGAAATTGGCCAAGAACACCCCTCGTCATTTGCTTGAACATGCTCGATATTTTGTCAAAGATGCTGGAAATGTTAACAATCGCGGCAGGCTATTCATGTGGAAATTGGGTCAGTTGAAAAAAGAGCAAAAAGCTAAATAGTCTATGCCAGCGCTGAACGGAAACTATATCGATTTAATTATTGTCATAGTTTTGGCGCTTTACATTGCAAATGGAGTTCAACGTGGATTTTGGGCACTCGCTGGCGACCTTGTTTCTTTTATTGGTTCTCTATTTATTGCTTTTAGAACGTATGGGTTGGTTGCCAAGTTTTTAATTGCAAATTTTACTCTCCCTTCTTCTTTTGCCAAAGTCATTGGTTTTGTTGTTGTAATTATTGTTGCGCAACTTGTAATTGATACTGTGGTATCTAAAATACTTAAGCATCTGCCCGAGAAACTCTGGAACAATTGGGTAAATAAAGTTGCCTCCGTGGTTCCGGCCCTAATTGATGGAGCAATTGTAAGTGCAATTATTTTGACTTTTATTATTTCTGCCCCAATTTCTGGTGAAGTAAAATCCGATATCACCAACTCAAAGATTGGTGGGTTATTGGTTGATAAAACCACTTTTGTTGAAAGACAGTTGGTAGATGTGTTTGGGGGAGCAATAAACGACACTTTAACTTTTTTGACTGTTAGGCCGGAAAGTGATGAAAAAATAGATTTAAATTTTAAGCCAAAAACGTTGACGGTGGACCAAGAGTCGGAAGCGAAGATGCTTGAGTTAGTAAATCAAGAACGTGTAAGAATTGGTGTTTCGCCACTGGTTGCTGATAAATTATTAACAGAAGTTGCCAGGACTCACTCAAAGGACATGTGGGAAAGAAGTTATTTCGCGCATATTAATCCGGATGGTAAGGACCCATTTCAAAGGATGAAAGAGGGTGGAGTGCGTTTTGGGACAGCTGGCGAGAACCTTGCTCTTGCTCCAACTTTAGAGCTGGCACATCAAGGTTTGATGAATTCCCCTGGACACAAACGAAATATTTTGGATCCGAGCTTTAGAAGAGTTGGTGTTGGAATAATTGACGGTGGAATTTACGGCAAAATGGTAACACAGGATTTTGCCGATTAGCTTCTACGTAGTTTTGAATTGAGAATTGACTTGAGGCAAGGGTGTCCGAGTGGACGATTTTTCCTTGCCCCAAGCAGCGATCAAGACTCTACTACTACAAGCTCGAGGAAGATAGGATCAAACGGCACACTTCGACCTTCCAGGTAGACGTACCCATCCCAATCAATCTTGACAATCGTCATTGTCATGGTTTCGTCTGGGAATCTGCACGAGCTAACCTTGACACCGACTCGCAAGTGTTTACGGGTTATGCAGCCCCATCGTCTTAGATTTTCTTCCTCCAAGCTTAACCTGCGGAGAACTGGTGGGAAGGACTCTGTGTCCTGGTCAACGGGAGCTCTGTTAAGCAACACTGTCGACAATCCCGATTCTCCTACTTCCCTGGGGCTCAAGTCCCCAAAGGGTGCGTTGGAGTCTCTGTACAAACCTTAATGCGCCTTTGAACCAAGGCTTGAACAAAAGACTAACCACTTATAGTCTATTAGATATAGTTGCTTCATGTCAAGTGTCGTTTTTAATGTAAATTCTTGCACCTTGTAGCCAAAGTAATAACGCCTTGTTGGGTGAGAGCACAGATGTAAGATACTTTAACGAGACAAGTCTTCTTGCAAACCAAACAAACAAGCCCTTGGTATTTAGACCAAACATGTTTGATATGGCAAATTTTTGTCCAACAGGCACTATAAACACCGGGCTGAGTGGCGAATATTTTTTCAACTTAAGATTGTTGTATGAAGAAGCTATATTGCGAGCTGCTATTTTTGCCTGACCGATTGCTACCCAGGCTGTTTGTGGAACAAGAGCATTTCCTTTTTCATCCCAGAATTCTGCAATATCACCTACAGCAAAGACATCTGGAAAATTTTCTATATTCAATGTTTTGGATACTTTTATTTGTCCACGATTGTTTAACTTGATTCCATTAATATTGGTAAAAGCACTCTTAATTCCTGTTGTCCAAATCAAATAGTCAAAAGTTAGACGTTCTTGATTCTCGCAAACAATCTCAGCTTGGGTAATTTTTTGTATTTTGTGATTGGTTAAAATTATCACCTTTAGTTTTTTAAGTCTTTTTAAAGCTTCATCTTGCGCCCATTTTGACATTCCAGATAGAATTGCATCTTTAGATTGAAGGACTGCTATTTTTCCTAACCCTTTTTTGTGTGTTGTTGAGAGTTTGGACAAAAACCCTGAAAGTTCCGCAGATAGCTCACAACCAGTAAAACCGCCACCTGCGATAACAACTTCGATTGGTCTTGGAGATTTGGAAACCAGCTCATCAATGTCGTTTCGAATATTTAAAGCATCTTCTGTGGTTTTAAAGGGATGGGAAAAATTTTGTGCACCCTCGATGTTTTTATAGTTTGTTGTACTACCCAAGCAGATTACCAAATAGTTATACTCAAGATTTTCTTTTGTTGTGTTTACAACCTGTCGTACTAAGTCAATATTTTTGATCTCATCTATGATAACTTTTACTTTTGTTTTTCCAAATATTTCGTCCAAGGGTATATTTACAGTTCCTCTTAAGTTTTTGAAATCCGCACGATGTTCATTTTTAATTATTGCTGTTGCTATTTCGTATAAATCTGGCACAAAACAGTGGTAGCTTGATTTGGAAATTAAGGTGATGTCGCCATTGGGCAAAAGTTTTGAAAGGTCAAGTGCTGCTCTTACCCCTGCAAAACCTCCACCTAGTACTAATATTTTTGGGGACATATTTAATACCAACTTATCGGAGTGACTTTTCAACTTGTGTTTTTAAGTCGTCAAAATTTGCCAAGTTTACTTTTGTACCATTCAAATAAAATGTGGGTGTAGAGTTTACACCTAATGTACGAGCATCATTCAAATCTGCCTCAACTTTGTCTTTAATTTCTTGACTTTCCATGTCTTTTTTGAATTGCTCTAGGTCTAATCTAAGTTCGTCTGCCAATTTAGGGAAAAGCTCGGGGGAAATACTTTCTTGGTTTTCAAAAAGAAGGTTGGACATTTCCCAAAACTTACCTTGTTTCCCCGCAGCTTCTGCGGCGTAGGCCGCGTCTTTTGCAAATTTGTGTTGGGGAAGAGGGAAGTGGCGATATACAAATCTGAGTTGGTTTGGATAGGCTTTGGTAAGCGCTTCAACTGTTGGCCAAGCCGCTTTGCAAGCCGGACACTGGAAGTCTGAAAACTCAATAAGTGTAACCTGTGAATTTTCAGGGCCCACCGATTGTTGTTGGGCACCCAGTACAACCCTTGTGTCTGCTGCTTGCGGTACACTTTGTGGTTTACTAAAAAGAAAAACTGCGCCTATTAATATAGCCACAGTGATTACGCCGATACCAATAAAAACTTTAGTTTCTTGATTCATTTAGAAAAAGGTATATTGAAAGTGAGAATATTAGCAACTGTAAACCTGCCGCAGTTAAACACCAGGAACAAAATGCCTTAATTACCCAAATTTCTAAGGAAGTTAAGTATACCACGAACGAGAATCCAAGGAAAGAAATTAACAAAAGGACACGCACAAATTGCGCGTGAAACTTGTGTTTTAGAGTTATCAAAAAACTTAACATAGCCGTTATGCCAAATCCAAAAATTCCTATTGCTGGCATTGGAATTCCAAGGGGATATGCATAAGTACTTTTTCTGACAATGTCACAACCTTCGCCACTAAAACAGGCAATTGCAGATTGGGAAGTGTAGGTCTTGAGCAAATACAGACTAACAAGAAGTCCTGAAATTGACAACAAAAAAATTATTCTGTTAGTAAGTGTTTTATTCATGTAGCTTGTTAATTTTACCAGAATTGAGTTTTCGAAGGAAGCTTAGATACGATCTTTTAGCGGTTTGAGTTTTACAATTGTTGCTTGATAAGTATCTTCTTGTCCAACATGAATGAACTCTTCTTTGTTTTTATTTATATAATCTGCCAAATATTGATGCGGGATCCAGGTGAATATGATGTAGTCTGTGGAATCCAAAAGCTTTTTATATAAGCTATCAGATAGAGGAGCAGACGGGGAAACCATTTCGTAAATTCTATATTGACTGTTTTTTACTAAATCAAAATAAGGGTCAGGCGCGGCAGAAAGAAAAAGTGTTAAATTCTTGTTTTTAGGTAGTTTTTCTGCAATTTCGTTGCTAAACTGGTGGTAGTTGTAGTTTTTACTGTCCCAAATTGAATTGACACCAGATCTTGTTATACCGATGTTGTCGTTGTTGAAAAACTGTATGTTTATATAAGAGACTATTACAATTAAAGCAAGGCAAACTATTCCTATTTTTGCAGTCTCATTTATTAGTTCGACCCTCTTAGTGAGGACATAGATAATATTTAGAACAATGAAAGGTTGTAAATAAATAATATATCCACCTTCTTTTCCAAAGATTACAAACATTGCTGATACTATTGATCCAGTAAGGATAAATAAATGTTCTCGCTTGAAAAATTTTATTAGCAAAATTAAAGATGTGGCAATTATTGTCGCATAAGCCAAAAACAACAAACACCAAGAAAAATCTGATTGAAAAAGCACAAAAATATAAGGGATCTTTGAGGCTTTGTCTTGGAATTGTATTGAAAACGCAGAGGCAATAAAATCGACTGACCCTTTTTTGCTAACTATCCAAATTAAATTTAATAGCACAGTTGGTATAATAAGTATTAATATTTTGCAAAGTTTTTTGCGGTTATTTTCCGGGACAGTTAGTTCTCCAACCATTAAAACAATGGGTGCTACAAAACCTGCAGCATGTGACAATGTAGCCAGTGCCGCGGCAAATCCAGAAAACAAATACCAGAAAAATTTCTTACTTTTTTGAGCGCACAGTAATAAAAGAATTGACAGTAAAAAGAAAAAAAATGTTAGGATTTCCATCCTGCCGGTTCTTGACGATCGGGAAAAATGGACATCTAAAGAAAGTATAAATGTTCCAATTGCAGCCAAACGAAAATTGTTGAATATTTTGTTGGCAAGTAGAAAAAAGACAAGAAGTGAAAAAAAGGCTAAGAGAAGCGACATTGATCTTACTGTTTCTATCGAATTTCCAAAAGTGCTAGTCCAAACACCAAGTATATAAAAATAGAGTGGGGGGTATCCGCCTCCACTTTGTTCCGCGTTGGGGTCGCCAACTATATTCATAGCCAATTTTCCAATTGTTACCAAATTATTGGCCATATTGAGAAAAACAGGCTCATCTGGCCAAATAGGAGGGTCTTTAAGGAACAGAAGATAATTGGATAAAATAAAAGGGGAGATTGATATAAAAAACAAGAGTATCTGGAAAATAATCTTTTTCATAAGCCTTGTTTATTTTAATCGATTTAATCATGGAAATGAAGAACGATGAACGAAGATTTTTAGAAATTTATGCGTTCTTTTTCAATAACCAGCGGTCTATTGAGTATTCGCGTATGAATTGACCCGATATATTCCCCTATTATCCCCAGGAAAAACAGTTGAATTGAAGCAAAGAAAAATAATCCAATTACGAGTGGCGCCATACCGACGGAAAAACTATTCCAAAATGCGAGTTTGTAGATAAAATACCCAAGAGCTGTCAGAAGACACAGTGATGCTACGAAGAATCCGGTCATCGTGGCAAGCCGGAGAGGAACTTTTGAATGATTAGTTAGTCCAAGCATTGCGGTGTCGAATAAGACATAAATGTTATTATTTGTCTTTCCTCTTTTTCTTACGGGTTGTTCGTATTTGATCTCAAATCTTTCATAGCCCAATTCTGAAACAAGCCCTCTGAAGTAAGGATATGGATCATTCAGTCCTCTTAAGATATTTATGAAGGATTTATCATAAAGTCCGAATCCTGTGAAGTTTTTTATGTGTTCGGTTTCGGCAATCCGGCTTACAAAACTATAATACAGCTTTCTTGCTTGGAACATTAGCACATTCTCTTCACTCTTTTTTTTAATACCAACGACAATTTTGTATCCATCTTCCCATTTTTTGATAAAATTCTCAATCATCCAAGGCGGATCTTGCAAGTCAGCGACCATTGTTATTACTGCGTCGCCTTGTGCTTGAAGAAGTGCGTGATTTCCAGAACGTAAGACACCGAAATTTTTTGCATTTACAATTATTTTTACGTTTCTGTCTTTATTTGCAATATTTTTTAAAATTGATAATGTTTTGTCTTTTGATACATTGTCGATAAAAATGTGTTCATATTTATAAGCTTTCAATTTACTAAAAACTTCTTTTACCTGACAATAAACTTCTTTAATATTGCCTTCTTCGTTATAGCAAGGAGTCACTATGCTGATTAATTTCATTTTAGTTAAGATATGTTAGGTCATACCTCAATGGTTCCAGGTTAAATTGCCTGAAGTAGTTTCTCCAAAATTCTGAGTCTTTTATAATTTTTTTATAGTTGTTTTTGTACTCCATATATTTTTTATTTTGCTTCAGCGATTTGCAACATCTTGCTGCAAAGTAATATGCAAATGCATGATCATTTTTTACTCTTATTGTATTTTCAAATCCCCTTAATGCTTTTTTGTAATTTCCAAGTTTAAAGTCGCTGTTTTCTACGAAATTGAGTTCTAGATTTAGCGCATAAGCTTTTTCTTGTATATATTCTGGGGTGAAGTCTTCGGTTCCAATAACAGGTCTTTTAAAATCACAACTGATATAATCGCCTTTTAAATAATTTTTTCTTAAGCATATTTCAAGCATTTCACTTCCAGCAAGAGGTGTAGCGATGTTAATTCTAAACCATGTTGCATTGAGTGTTTTTAAGAACGATCGTGTGTCTTCGATATCTTTTTTCGTCTCGCCAGGAAGACCAATTAAAATAGCCACGTCAGTATCTATACCTAATTCTTGGCAATCTTTGATAACACGCTTTACTATAGATAGGTTGAGAGGTTTGTGCATAACTTCTCTTAAAACTTTATCGCTTCCTGATTCTACTGACAAAACGAGTTCGTTTAGACCAATGCTTTTTAAAGCTTCTAACATTTTTCTATCTAATGCATAAAGTGTTAGCGAGGCAGGGAAAAAAGCGGTCAACTGTAAATTTTTCATAATATTGACAATCTTAAAAACCCTCTCTCTGTTTGCCATAAAATGATCGTCAAAAAAAACAACGAGCTTGATTCCGTAGTCCCGTTTCAATTTTCTTAAATCGTTTTCTATTCGGACAATACTATGGAATCGCATTTGTCTCCCATGGACTGAGTGAGATGCACAGAAGCAACAACGATGCACACAGCCCCTTGAAGTCATAAAAGACATACCTTTCATCCTTTCTTTCGCCAGCGGGAATGTTGATAAAACAGAGGTCAATCGATAGTCGTCTATTTTGATAATATCTAGGTCAAAAAATGGTATCTCGTCAAGATCAATGATAAAATTATGTCGAAACGATTTTTTGGTGCGAATCTTCTTGTAAGTAATCCAAGAAGGATTATTATTAATATGCAGATACTTGTTCTTTGTCTGTATTAGGTCTAACATGGGTTTTTCTCCTTCGCCAAAACATAGCGCATCAAAACTTTTGCTAACCTTAAATATTTCCCTATACATGTTTGTAGGTACGCCACCACCAGCTACTATTAAAGAGTTTGAGAATAACTTTTTGCAAACTTTTGCAATGTCTAACATGTTGTAGTATGCCGGAGTAAATAATGTTGATATTCCGATTATGGTTGGTACAAACTCGACATATTTTTTTGACGAAAGGATGTCGTTGAATAGTTCAGAAAAAGATTTATATTCGAAACTTTCAAGCTTGTTTAGAACAATATTAAAGTCGATAAGTTTTACTTCTACGTTTGCGTTTTTCTTTAAATAAGCGCTTAAAGATAACACTCCCATAGGAAAATCGGCAACAATATTTCTGTATTTTCCAGATTTTTTTGTTGTTGTTCCGTCGTTGAAGGCAGGATTTACAAAACTGTCAAAACTGACATATGGTGGTATAACAAATAATATTTTTTCCATTATTACAAACCCCGTGCAGGTACTTATTGTATTTACGCGCATTGCAAAAAGCAACTATAACTTTATTAGCACAAATAAGGTTGTGCGACAATATTTACGAGTTCCTATTATTTGCGTAATGCGAAACTGGGTTTTAGACAGATTTTATTAATTATTTCTAGAACATAATTAAGGTGCTTGTGCCCGAGTCCAGGATAAACACCAATCCAGAATGTCTGGTTCGCTATAAAATCGGTATTTGTAAGATTTCCTGTGACTCGATATTTAAGTCCTTGATAAGCTGGTTGGCGAGTTAGATTTCCACCAAACAGAAGACGTGTCCCAATTTTTCTGCTGTCAAGGTATTGAATTAGTTGGTTTCTGGTGAATGGAGCGTCTGGTCTAACAGTAATGGCAAATCCAAACCAGCTTGGATCGCTTTTAGGTGTTGGCTCAGGTAAAATAAAGTACTCCTGTAAATTTTCAAGACCCTTGCGTAGATATTGCCAGTTTTCTTTACGAATTTTTATGAAGTTTGGAAGTTTTTTAAGTTGAGCTACTCCAACTGCTGCTTGAAGATCGGTTAACTTGAGGTTATAGCCAACATGGTCGTATGTATATTTGTGATCGTACCCGCAGGGGAGAGTTCCAAGTTCCCACTCAAATCTTTTTCCGCAAGTATTATCTTTTCCAGGATTACACCAGCAACTTCTACCCCAGTCACGGAAAGATTCGACTAAGATTTTTAATTTTGGCTGATTTGTTACAACACATCCTCCTTCACCCATCGTAATATGGTGTGCTGGATAAAAACTGACGGTCGAGAGATCGCCAAAGGTTCCGGTAAGGCGATCCTTGTAAGTTGAGCCCAACGCATCACAATTGTCTTCAATTAACCAAAGATTGTTTTTTTTGGCAATTGCCAGGACTTTATCAACATCAAACGGGTTACCTAATGTGTGGGCAATCATTATTGCACGAGTTCTTGCGCCAATGGCTTTTTCGATTAGATCAACTTTAATGTTATATGACGGTATGTCGATATCAACAAAGACCGGGACTAGTCTGTTTTGAATAATTGGATTAACTGTTGTTGGAAATCCAGCAGCAAGCGTAATGATCTCATCTCCTTCTTTGAGTTGTTGTTTGCCAAGCTTTTGGGAAGTTAAACATGATACGGCTAGCAAATTTGCTGAGGAACCGGAATTGCAAAGAATAGCATATTTTGCCTTCAATAATTTTGCAAAATCCTGTTCAAATTGTGCGGCAAAACGCCCAGTAGTTAACCAAAAGTCTAATGTGGCATCAGCAAGACTAGAGACGTCATCAAAATCAAAAACACGTCCCGAGACGGGGACTGGAGTTTTGCCGGCAACAAACTTTTTTTCAGGCCATGTAACTTCAGAATATTGTTTGACTAAATCCAGAATTTGAAGCTTAAGGGTGATTGGTTTTTCCATTTTTATTAAGACTTTCTGTTGTTCAATATATATCTTGATTCCTGTTTAATCGTTTCCATTGAGGTAAGTGCTGGTTTATACCCAAATTGGGCTAGTTTATTATATTTTGAATAATATATATTCTTCTGTCCTGTCGGACTGGCATTTTCTACAGAAGGTACAATCTTGTACTTCAAACCGTAATTTTCTGAAAAATAGTCAAGTATTTCTCTTTTTTTGACAGACTTGGCGCTTGTCACATCAAATGCAGTATTAAGATTTCCAATTTCTATGCACTTCTTGATTATTAAAAAAAGGTCCTTGGGGTGAATATAGTCCCTTGTTATGTTTGCATCATTAGTTATAAAGGTTTTCTTATTAAGAATACAGTTTATTATTTCGCAAACAAAGTAATTGTCCGTTAGATCGATAAATCTACTAAAGTAAGAGAATATTCTAAGGTCCACAATTCTCAGATTTTCAAAAGACCTGTGTTTTGCTTCAGAATTAAGTTTAACTATCGAGTAATAATTTTCCTTGACAATTTGGTTCACGGGAATTTTATTTGTTGTATTTTTGTTTGCTGGCTTTGTATAGTCCTTTCCATAAACTACCCCACTACTGAAACTAATATAAAGTGCATTGGGATACTTACATAAATAGCCAATTGCCAGGTTGTCATATTCTTCGTTAACTGTAAAATACTTTGTGTAATCACCTTGCAATTTACTTGCTGTTCCGACCCCGACACAGTTTATTAAAACGTTATATTTATAATTCATCAAGACATCGTACCTTTGGTGAATTCTGTAATCTTCCCCTCTTCCCCCTAAAAAGTAGTAAACTTTGTTTGCCGATCGTGTGTAAAGGTGTAAATTGTAGCCCCTATAACGCAGAAAGTTGTTTATTAACCCTTTTGCTATATGAGAGCTAGAACCTAAAATGGCTATTTGACGTTTCATTCCTGCATTTTATCTATTAATATTTTTAAAGTTTTGGCCGAGAGTGGTTACTTGCTTCTTGCAATCCAAATTAAATAACAAAAGCTATTCATTTTGCGGCACTTTGTAATAATACTTTTTAAGTCGTTCTGCGTCATTACTTAAATCATCTTCTGGGAAAAGTCTGTATTTGATGATGTTGCAATTTGCACAAACATCACTGGCGTTTTTGATCCCTTCAAACATAGTTCTTCTGAAATTTTGGAATTGCTCGCTTTGCCAGATATCTGTAGGCGTTTGCATATTGCAATTACCCACTATTTTTGGATATTCAAAAGAATAACAGGGAACAACTTTGCCGTCGGGATTAATTTGCATTGTAAAAAAAGGTTGAGGGCAAATTTTGACTTCTGAGACTGGTAAACCGAATTGTGTAAATTGTGCGTCGTTACCGCTTAATATTTTTTCGTAGTTTATGCCTGAGTGAATAGGCACGGTATGCTCAATAGCCATTGAGTCGCAGAGATTTCCAAAAAGATCGTAGAATCTCTGTTGGTCTTCTTCTCCCTCTATCGCACTATTTACAATTTTGACATATACATGTGTTGAGGTCTTGTTGCTATAGAAATAAAGCAGGTTTTTTAGTAACTCGTCAAAATCTACTTTAGTTCCACACACTTCTTGATATTTTTCTGCAGAAGTTCCTTGCATGGATACGACTAGTCTCGTGAGCCCTGCTTTAATAAGCGAATCTGACATTCTAGGAGTTAAAAGAGATGCGTTAGTTATAATTTCAATTGTGTTTGCGATGCGTTTTGACGCTGCATATTCTACCATTTCCGTAATATTCTTATGCAAGAGTGGTTCTCCAATTCCAACGAAACGAAGCACTTTGATTTTCTGAGGAAACTTTGTCATGTCTTCAATACATTTCTTGTATAAATCGATACCCATGCTCACTTTGTCGGAGATAAAACCTCTTCCAGTTTTTTTTAACTGAAAAATGCAATAATTGCATTTTAAATTACATGCATAAATTGGAAAAATTTGCACTACATAAGGGGTTTCCAGAGGGAGGATTTCAGCAAGTCTTACTCTTTCTCCACCTGGAGACTGTCCGCTAATGATTTTTTCTTTACTCATATGAATTCCTTGTACATATCATGCGCTTTTATCAAATCTTTTGGACAAGAAATGTGCCATTTCAAATAGCGTGGTTGTTTTTTTGATAAATTTTTGTTAAGGGGTATAAAAGTACTAGGCAAGTAACATTTGTACAAAATTGATATAAAGTGACCTCTGGTGTCTCGATCGTTATGGATACATTGTTTGATTGTTATGGGAGTTTTCTCAAATTTAACATCCATGTCCGCTTCAGTTTTGGCTACTTTTTTAACTCTTGTCTCTAGGGTTTCTTTGAATCTTACAATACCGCTTGGAATATGCCACCCTTTACCTGTGTATTTGTCATCTCTCCAAGATAAAAGTGTACGTCCTTTTTCATCCCTTATTAAGAGATCAACATTAACTAAGGGTGTTAATCTGCTTATGAAATAGAATACTTTATCTGGTAAGCCTACGCATGGGTTTTGAATATATTTGTTCAATGTCTTGGTTACGCTTATAATTGACATAAACTTCATTATTTAATGTTTGCCAACTGAAATTGCTCAACATAATTTTGCCAAAAAGAAGAGTTTTTAATAATTTCTTCATATCTCCTTCTGTAATTTTCATATTTTTCATTTTGTTTTAATTTCTTGCAGCACAAGGCAGAAAAATAATATGCAAACGCGTGATCACTTTTAACTTTTATTGTATTCTCAAACCCTCTTAGTGCAAGTTGATAATTTCCAAGCCTAAGATCTGAGTTCCCGACAAAATTTAATTCGAGGTTTAAGGAGTATATTTTTTCTTGAATGAATTCTGCAGTAAAATCTTCAGTTTCAATTACCGCCTTTTTAAAATCACTCCCAATATGGCTGCCACTCAGGTAGTTTTTCTTTGCACATATTTCAAACATCTCGCTTCCCACAAGAGGTGTGGCAATATAAATTCTAAACCAGTTTGCATTTAAAGTTTTTAAAAAAGTTCTTGTGTCTTCAATATCTTTTTTAGTTTCACCGGGAAGTCCTATTAAAACATTCACGTCTGTATATATATCCAACTCACGACAATCCTTTATTACTCGTTTTACTATCGAAAGATTTAAGGGTTTGTGCATAACCTCCTTCAAAACTCTACTACTCCCAGATTCTACTGGTAAAACGAGATGATCCACTCCGGCTTCCTTAATTGTTTCGAGGGTCTCCTGGTCTAAAGCATAAAGTGCCAAGCCGCTTTGAAAGAAGACTGTCATGCCCAGCTCTTTGATAATATTGACAATCTCCAGTGCTCTTTTTTTATTTGTCATGAAATTGTCATCTTGGATTCCAATCATACGGGCACCAAACTGATCACGAAGCCGAGTCAGGTCGTGTCTTACGCGTTCTACGCTGTGATAACGCATTTTTCTACCATGCACTGTGTGAGATGCACAAAATGTGCAATGGTAAGGACATCCTCTTGAAGTTGTAAAATGAAAAACGCGCTTGTTGTCAAAATGAGCATACGAGTTTACTGTAGGACTAAGTGCGTAATTATCGGGATTTAAAATCGAATAATCGTAAAACGGTATTTCGTCTAAGTTTACAATAAAACTATGTTTTAAAGTTTGAGTTTTTTCTGTTTTTCTTCTAGTAATCCAAGAAGGACTTTCTTCTAAGTATCTTCGTTTATCTTTTGCCTGTAATAATTCCAGTAGTGGTTTTTCTCCTTCCCCATAACACAGTGCATCAAAAGATGTACTTTCTCTAAAAATCTCTTTGTACATGTTAGTTGGCACACCTCCTCCTGCTACGATTAACGCATTGGGAAATAAAACACGACAGCACTGTGCTATCTCTAGCATGCTTCTGTATGAAGGGGTAAACAAAGAAGATATACCGACTACTTCAGGTTTACAATCTTTTAATTCTTGAGAAGAAAGAAAATCTTGAAAGAACTCTACAAAAGATTCGTAGTCGAACTTTTCTAGTTTATTCAGGACAATGTTAAAATCAACGAGCTTTGTACTGTATTCTGAATTTTGCCTAACATATGCGCTAAGCGAAAGAACTCCAAGGGGCATGTCTGTTACAAGACTTCCAAATTTACCGCCTTTTTTTTCTACGGTTCGATTATTAAATGATGGAGTAACAAATGCGTCGTATTCAATATAAGGGGGAACTGTGAATAAAATTTCTTTCATCGTTCCTGTTCGTTAAATGGCTTTTTTGTTTTATCTTCCTTTGTAAAAACTTCAGAAGAGGGAACGGGCGGAGGCTTTCCGTATACTTTCTTTTCAACTACTTCATGGATAAAATGTCTGTCTTCTGCGATAAGGCAAGTGTCGACATATTCACCAAAATATTTAATGTCAAGCCCTCTTTGGATGATATCTTTTAGTGGTTCATTAAAAACGTTTCCGATGGAAATGTGAATATATGGGCAAGGCAAAACATCACCATAATGTGTGACAGAGATCATACCTTTGACTGCAATGCATCCCATATTTAAACCATATGCTGGAGTTAAATGAGAAAATAGTTGGTATTTCTTCTCAAGCTGTTCGAAGTATTTCATGTCATCTTTTGTAACCAACCCGTCAAAGTTTCCCTCCCAGGCTCCAACAGGTTTTGCGTACGACACGAATACTCCAATTCCTAATTTATTAAAATGCTCAACAAATTGAATAAATTCATCTGAATAAAGTCTTTGTTTTGTAACAACTGTTTGAATAAAAATTGTCAATTCTGCGTTTAGCGCGTTCTCAACTGCTTTTATCGCTCTTGCGTGTGCGCCTTTTGCTTTTCTGAAGTTATCGTGTTCTTCAGGATTAAGACTATCAAGACTTAGTTGTATCCTATCTACTCCGATTGCCTTTAGATGTTTTGCTCTTTCTTCATCTAATCTCCATCCATTTGTATCGCAGTTTAAATAAAATTTGCTTGGGTCTATTGCTTCAACTAAAACATCAAAATCTTTAAAAACTAATGGTTCTCCGCCGGTGATCACAAAACGCCCAAGCCCCATTTCGTCTGCTTGCCGAGAAAGCTTTCTAACGTCGTCCATTGCGAAGGCTCGCCTGTCTTTGTCGGCACCTTTTTTAACCTGGAATTTCTTTATGGAACAATGTTCACAGTGGAAATTACATGTGTAATCATATTGAAACTGAATAATAGCAATACTTTCTCCGCGCCTGTACTTTTCATCAAACTTGATTATTTTCTCGTACGCACGAGGCTTTGTTTCTTGCAATTTGTTTCTGTTTGCGACTTCTTGTGGTTTTAGTTGTGGATCCAATCTTTCTAACATTTCGTTACTTGTTAAACTTGCGATAAGGCAGTGGTTTTTTTATCTGTATGGCAGGTTGCACTTCATTTCCAGAAAGCGGTCTGCTGTCACAAAAATCACATGTGTCAAGGTATTCTTTGTTCAAGATATAGTCTTTTACTCTACTTTTGGTTGTTTCGTCAAGTGGTTCCTTAAACAGGTCGATGTGGTCTCCTTCGTAATTTGGTACTGCTTTGAGTCTTGTTGCATTCGCAGAGTATGGGCATCTAAACAGTTTTCCATCAGATAAAGTTGCCATGTTTTTTGCACAACAAATTTTAAATAGTTCTTTTAATTCTTCTTGCGTGCGCCTGTGGGGTGAGATTGCCGAACAATCAAGCCACTCAACAATTTTTAGTATGTGGTAGGAAATTCCGCTGTTTTCGAGTAAATGTCGAAGGTTAACTAGCTTTCTTGATAAAGTCCCGTAGTCGGTAATAATAATAAGAACTTTTTCATTTTTTAGAGTTTCAATATCTTTTTCTTTTGGAACAATTGTGCCGTTAGTGTAAAGTACCACTCTCCGCACCTTTGGTTCACTAGTAAGCCTATTAACAACAGCAGGCCACTCTTTGTTCATAAATGCATCCCCGCCAATTACCCGAAAATCCATTATATCGTCTACAACAGCGCAAAAAGTGTCAATTGATCTTAAAAGCATTTCAGTGTCGCAATTTTGGGGTTTTTCGTAATATTGCATTAAATTTGAGCAGTCTTTGCATTTTAATGAACATCGTTCAGTTATAATAAGGTCAACGCTTCTTATGAAAAGTTTTGTCGGATTAATAAAACCCTCATGGCACAAAATACAATTTTCGACTGCGAATCTGTCATGGTTTAAATAAGGGTCCGGTTGAGAAGTATCAAGTCCTTTTAGCAGGGTTCCTCCGGCAATCCAGTTTGGGTATCCCAGTTCTTGTAATTTATCTATAACATCTTTTATGGCTGCAACAGAAATCAAAAATAGAGCGTTTGGATATTTGGACTTTAAATCCCATGGTCCGACAACCTCTAGTCCATCGATTTTTGTGCCTGCTACTTTCTCACTTCCGTCCAAAAAACATTCGATTTCTACTCCTTCTTGTTGACAAATTGACAACATTGTTTGTCCAACGATGCCTGCTCCATATATTATTAATGGTGTTTGTTTTTCTTTGGTTTCTCTAATTTCTTTTATTTCCTTAAACATGTTTATCTAATTTCCCATATCTTTTGAACGCTTTGTATCTTCCAAAGTACATCATCGGATAAATTAATTTGTGTTTCATTAAAAGTGGCATAATCTTACTGTTGCCAGGAAGCGTCGAATAATATTTCAAACTCTCTTTAAAAATTTTTGAATTTAGGACTTTTTTAAACTCATCGTGGATAGTTTTCATGTTCTTATATGTAACGAAACGACATGTGCGTATCATAAAAATGATAGCGTAATGGACGAGAGCATGGCCGATTTCCTTATTAATATTTGCAGTATGTTCTATCTGCAGAAGTTGAAAGAATTCATTCACCTTATTTTTGAAAATTTGCATATCATGCAGCAGATTTTTCCCGTTGATTATGCCCATGCTGGCGGTAGCACAGTCGTTATGCATTTGGTAAGTATACAGGTCATTGTTAATAAATATCATAGAATTTACGTGTTTTAGATACTCTAGATTAAATACGAAATCTTCAAATAGACGCATGCTTTCATTAAAGTGGAGGTTATATTTTTTAATAGTTGGAAGGCTGTAAAGTCGTGCCCAACAATAGCTTATTAAATGATTGCTTGGTGATTTTAAGAAATACCTAACAAACTCTTCAATTTCTTTTTTTGATAACTCTATAAATTTTCCATTAAATGGTTTTGAGTTAGGCTTGAAAGTAACATTCTGCTTAATAATTTTTCCATTGTTTTCAAGTTTATTAAAGTTTGACATAACTATCTTAGCATGAGTTTTATTGTATGAATTTACTAGCGTTTGTATTGTGTATTTTTTAATGTAGTCATCTGCGTCAAGAAAATATATAAACTCACCATGCGCATTTTTTATTCCAGTATTCCTTGCAGCTGCTGGTCCTTGGTTTTTTTGGTGCAGCACTTTGATACTTTTTTCAGTCAAGGCAAGTTGGTCGCATAGATCACCGCTTTTGTCAGTTGAGCAATCATCTATTAGAAGTAATTCTATATTATTATAACTTTGAGAAAGAACACTTTTGACTGATTTGTTTAAATATCTTTCTGCGTTGTAGACAGGGATTATGATACTTACCAAACAATTTTCCATGTTATTTTTTCTATATAAATTGTCCAGCCGTCCATTTTGGAAGCATTGGTTGATTAGGGTCAATCATTAACTCGCAGACAACAGGCGAGGAGGATTTCATAATTTTATTTAGTTTCTCAATTTCCTCATCGGTTGAAATTTTTACATATTCAAGACCCCAGCCCTTAATTACTGATTCAAAATTAGGGAAACTCACACCACTTTCCGGGTCTGCTGCAAAAATTTTATTAAAGTATGACTTGTGTGTGTTGCGAATGGAAAAATATCCATTGTTGTTATAAATAAACAACTTAATAGGCAATCTGTGGTAGATCATTGTTTGAAGTTCTTGAATGTTTAACATGATTGATCCATCTCCTTCCATGCACAATACTTGTTTTTTGTTGGTTGCAATACATGCACCGATTGCCATAGGCAATCCTGATCCCATGTGTCCCAGACCAGCATTAGTAATAAACCGCTGTCCTCTAACAATGTTTAATGTCTGGTGCGGTGCAACGCTTGCCATGCCGTCTGATGTTGCAACATGCAGCCCCTTCTTTGAATACTTACCCAAAGCTTCCAAAAATTTGTAAACGTTTACGAAATTTTTGCCTGGTTTGTAATTATCAGCATTAATTTTTTTAGGAGTTACGCGCCATTGGTTAATCTTAAAGTCTTGTTTTACCAAAAGTTCTAAAAATTCTTTCGCATCGGCTTGAATTGGAATATCGATGTTTAGTGTTTTTTTGTGGAGTTCTGACTCGTCAATGTCAACCATTATTTTAAGGGCCTGTGTTGCGAAGTTTTTGTAGTCGTAGGAAGTCTGCGTTAACTGCAGCCTGTCTCCGACAACAAGTAAAAGGTCGCAATTGTCCACTGCCCAGTTTGCAGTTTCGTTGCCTGGCATTCCTTGTCTTCCAAGGTAATGAGGGTACTCGTAGGTTACCAAGTCGTCTGACGTAAAAATCGTAGTTGCGACGTTTATCTTTAGTTTTTCAATTAGTTTCCAAAGTGCCTTTTCGCCACCTGCGAGCCTTATACCGTTTCCAACAAGCATCAAAGGTCTTTTTGATTGTTTAAGCTTTTCAACAACTAATTTGATCGGAATTCGTGGGGTATCAAATTCTGATTGGGGAGCGGGTGTAAATTTCTTAAGTTTCTTTGTGTCAACATTTGCTGCTTGAATATCAAGTGGTATTTCAATCCAAACAGGGCCGGGCCTTCCAGATTTTGCAAGGTATATTGCTTTTTCAATCTCGTATTTTATGTCATCTGGATTTTCAACCGTTACAGTATATTTTGTGATTGGTTTTACAATATCAATTACATTTAGCTCTTGAAAACCAATCGCGCGAACTTGGGGTACCCCGTTTTTGCGTGGTGCAATATTGTCCATTTTTACTTGTCCACTGATAACGAGCATTGGAATACTGTCAAGCCATGCCCCTGCAACTCCGGTAATTGCATTTGTTCCGCCAGGTCCTGTTGTAACCAAAACTACTCCAATATCGTTTTTAATTCTTGCGTAGCCTTCTGCTGCGATTGCAGCTGCCTGTTCATGGTGGCAGCAAATGGCGTCAAGCTTTGACTTTCCAAGAGAATCAACCAAATGCATAATTCCGCCACCAGATAGTAAAAACACTGTGTCGGTAAAATTCTCTAAATGTTTAAATACAAAATCACTCAGTTTCATAAATTTACAGTAATTCTAACAAAGAAAAAATAATTGGAAAGGGCAAGTTTCCGTCATGCCAGGCGGTATTTCTGAAAGTATTCATTCCAACAAATTTGCAGCCAACTTTTTTTGCAGCTTCCAAATCCGAAGGCTGGTCTCCAACGTAAAGCAACTCTTCTGGTAAAACAGATAAATCTTGGATTGCCATTCGAAGGTTTTCTTCTTTGTTTTGCGGGCGTCCATAAACGTTTGTTATAAATCCTAAGATTTTTAAAGCCTCAAGGCTCTGTAAAGATTTATCTGTTGGTGTTGCCGTTATAACACAAATTGAAAGTTTTTTTGAAAGCTCGGCGAGTGCTCTTCTGTTGTCTTCTGAAATGTCCACATTCAAAATACCATCTAGAACGATCCGATTAAAATCTTCGCTCCTTTTTTCAACCTCACGCGGAATTTGCTCATCTGGAACTTTAAATGCTTTACATATTTCGCGTATAACATCTGCTCTGTCTCCTTTACCCCCGGATATTTCCTTTTGGACTTGTTTTATAATCTTTTTAAGTTGTGCAGGGTCGTATTCTGGAAACACCTCAAACCAAGCTTGGTCTTTTATTTCCTCAGATCCTTTTCTTGTTGAGGGATCCAAGATTAAACAATTATCAAAGTCTAATCCTAGTGCTTTAATACTTTCTAGATGACTCATTTAGACATTATATTTAGCCATTATATAAGGAGGTTTGAACATTGCAAGAAGCTAGTCTTGCCAATATGTAAGGTAGGTTTTCCTGTTTTTATTTTGAGTAATTTTTTCATCTTCATAAAAAGAGTCGTTAGGGACAGCAGTTGTAGAAACTTCCTCTAAAATCACACCCTTATTTGTAGTAAACCAGTGGTGTATGTTTCTTTCGACTATCACAACTTCGCCTGCTTTGTGAACTTGTTTTTTATTGTTTAAATAAAGAATAAAGTCTCCAGAAAGCACATGAAAAGTCTCTTCCTTTTTCCTATGAAGATGGGAAGGGTGAATTTGTTTCGGCAAGAGCACTAGAATTTTTTTCGCGTATTCTCTGTTAACAACAGTAATTAACACTGCGCCGTTTTTGTGAAAGTTTTCAAGACCGTAATGATGAGAAATTTGCCATTCTAGCTTGCTTGGTAATACAATTTTGTTGTTGTTCAGCATTTTTTGTACCTTTGATACTATCTTATAAACACTCTCTCTAATGTTAATCGAAACAACGTCTGTATTCATAACTGGTTGGTTTTTCTTAACATCCTTTTTTGCTGTAAAAACAACATATTTTGATAAGTTGTTTGTAATTATTTGACCGTCACTATTAGGGAAGGCAAAAAAAGTGTTCTTTAAATTTACCGGTTCTCCGGCAATGATGTCGCAGTTTGCAAAAACTCCTCTTTGAAATTGTCGAAGATCAGCTTTTTCTTTTTCGCTTATTGTATGCCGTTTTTCAATCACTCCACCCATTTTTAATGCTTCTGAAGCAATCTTTAGACTTTTTTCGACTTGCTTGGGAGTTGATGAATATGTGTTTAGATCATATTTTTTTGTCCTCACACCAACGTGTTTTTCTATTATTCTTGCTCCTTTTGCCAAAGCTAAAGCAATGGCTAGATTGTTTTCAGGTTCTTTGTGGGTTGAGTAGCCAACGGGTACATCTGGATAACGTTCCCTTAGCAAGTCTATTTGATTAAGCTGAAGATTATCCTTAAGTGTTGGATATTCACCAACGCAATGCATTAAGGCAAACTCCTTGTCTCGATGTTGGAAAAAACTTACCACTTGGTCGATATCTTCAAGTCGTGCTCCACCAGTTGAAAAGATGATCGGCTTGTTAGTTTTTGCAATACGTTCTAAAAGAGGCCAGTCGGCAAGTGAACAGCTGGCAATTTTAATAATTTGGAAATCCAGTTCTTCAATTAAGTCAACAGAAGCTTCATCAAACGGTGTGCAAATTGAGACAAAACCGCACTTTTCAATTTCTTTCTTTAACGTTTTGTACTCTTTTTTTGTTAGGCGAGTTTCTGAAAAACGTTTGACGTATTTTATGTCTTGTCTTGATTTAAAATCGGGATGAATAAAAGTATCAATATCTCTGGCTTGTAACTTAAAGGCAAAATTGAAGGAATTAAACTTTTCCGCGGCTTTGGCAAATTTGTGAACAATCTTAATTCCGTGTTTCACATCACCCATGTGATTATTTGCCATTTCAAAAATAATCAAAGGGGCATACTTTTTTGTAATTTTGTTTTCGAAAATGCTTCTGATTTGACTATTTGATACCATGCAGATTTTCTAAAGGAACATTAGCATTTTAGCTGGGGGATATCAATGTTCGTTTGCCTATCTTCCGTCCCATACCTTCCACTTAGGATTTTCCAACCAAAACTTATTTAGGCTATCAACGTCATTATATGTATCCATAGCATGCCAAAAACCTTTGTGAATATAAACTGCCAGTTGTTTTTTTCTCGAAAGTCTTTTTAACGCCTCATGCTCATATTCTCCCTTGCGAAGATATTTAAAAGCTTCTTTTTTAAATATCATAAATCCTCCGTTTACCCATTCTTTGATTACCGCCTTTTCAGTAAATTTTGTAGCGAGGTTTTGTTTATTTACTTTTAATAGTCCGAATTTACTTCTTGGGTTAACCCCAAGAACTGTCCCCAATACATTTTGTTTCTTGTGGAATTTGAACAGCTCTTTAATATTGACGTTGGAAACCCCGTCTCCGTAAGTTACCATAAAATCTTCATCGTCTTTTGGAATATATTCCTTTACTTTCAAGATTCGTTCTCCTGGTAGGGTTTCGAGTCCAGTATCAACAAAAGTTATCTTAAAGTCGTCTTTGGATTGATCTTTTTTGATCTTGTGAAGTTTGGTATATCCACTTCTTGTGTGCAGAGTGAAATTGTGAGCAAGATGTTTTTGATTTAAGAAATAATCTTTAATGTAGTCACCCTTATATCCAAGCGCAATTATAAATTCGTTAAATCCGTGATGAGAGTAAATTTTCATAATGTGCCAAAGGATAGGTTGGTTGCCGATTAAAACCATTGGTTTTGGTTTAAACTCGGTTTCTTCTTTAAGTCGATACCCTCTTCCTCCACACAAAATAACAACCTTCATTTTATTTTTGATTTTAGAAGACAATACTTAAAAGTCAATAGTTTTTCTTGTAAAGTTTAGCTGTTGATTCTATCGTCTCAAGCTTTGAATTTAGTTGGTCAGCGAGTCCTTTGTCTTGGATTGAGATGATTTTAATTTGATCTTTTGCCTTATCAAATTGTTTGGTTTGCATAAAAACCTGAGCCAAAACTGCACGGGTTGAGGGATTGTCCGGATTAACTTCTATTCCCATCTGTAATTCCCGAATAGCAAGCTCAAGTCTTCCTGATTGAGCGAAATATTCACCTAGCTTTATATGCTCTGCTTCGTCATTAAGTTTGGGGTGTAGTTCTCTGTTGTTGGCAAAAATATACGCGTACGCCTTTATCTGTTCGTAGTCGGGCTGATATTTGTATGGCTCAACAATTTTGTTCACATATTCTTCCGTAACAGAAAAAATTTGGCCATACCCACTATTGATGACTTTCTTTTCTGCAAGAAATTTATTGAAAGATATTTCAAAAATAATATTTGAAAGAATCATTATGGTGAAAATAGTTAAAACTGGAATTTTTACAAAGTAGCTTTTTATATCCAGCAGTGATTTGAAAAATAAACCAACAGCCAAAAGAAGGAAAGGGTAAATAATTAGTAAATAATAATCATATGGGTTGCTTCTTCCAGCAAAATATATAAAGGTTGCCAAGAAGGGGTAAAGTACAAGAAATAGATATTTTCTGTTTTTGGTTGTGATCCATATTAACGCAAGAAAAATCAACAGTCCTTCCAATGCAAATATGGTGTTTATCATGCTAACAACGGGGTGAGCCAAGAGGAAACTTGAATAATCTTCACCCAACACTCCCGACACCCCCCTTTCTAGTGAAAATGGGATTTTAAACATTAAAAACTGGAAAGATCTGGTTGATTCCTGGACTGTGTGATAATTAAATAATGCCTGACAATCAATACAGAAAGGATTTGATTTGAACTGCCTTATGATATATGGCAAAAGCGGGATAAGACCTACTCCAAAACCTTTCAAAGACGACCTTACGTCAATTTTTATTTTTAAAACAACTAAAATTATAACTGTTACAACAAATAAAACTGCCCCCGAATCATGAATTTGTGCAGTCAATGCTAAGAGAAAGAATAACCAGAAAAAGTATTTTTGTATCGGCACATTGTATTTCAAGATAATTTGGCTGACAAAATAAGATATGGGCACCAAAAAAGGCATCAACAAATCAGGTGGCCAAATTTTTCTTGAATATAAGATGGCCCAAGGTGATGTAGCAATAATTAACGAGGTTAATAACGCAACAGTGTTACCGTAAACACGTCTTGTTAAAAGATAGAACACTGCAACGGCAATAGAACTTGTTAATGCTATGAAAAACGTTGTTGTTTGGGGGTGTTGAGAAATAAAAGACATGAAAATTAATAGGTATATAGTTAGGGGCGCAGTAGAAGTTCCGGTAGTATAAGACATGCCACCTATTTCGATTAAGCGCGGATGGTTATAAAAATCAACAATTTGGTATGTTCCAAAAGCCTCATCGTATTTGAATTCAATATTATCTAGGAAAAAAATTCTAAAAATGGAAG
>MHCC01000026.1 GCA_001816475.1 Candidatus Blackburnbacteria bacterium RIFCSPLOWO2_01_FULL_40_20 | reverse complement strand
GAAGAAATTGAAAAATCCGACTTTTCTTGCAAAGGTGGCTTTTGGTGCAAGAATTGTGAGTATAAATTGTTTTGTGAGGCGCATTCTTAATCAAAGAAGCAGTTTGACTATTGGATTTGAATATTTAACAAGTGTTTCAGGGTAAGTTGCTATTTCTCCCCCAAACCCTTCTTTAAACTTTGTAAAACCTTTCCACGATTTTGTTTGGGAATAGCGTTCGTCGTACACTCCTTCAAAATCAAAAATTTTACAGCCCTTTTTTTTTGCAAGTTTTATAGCTTCCCAGGCAAGCAAGGTTGGAGCAAAAAGTTTTTTACCTTCTGGAGTTGAACAAGCATACATGTAATAACAAATATCCTTAGTGCAAATTAGCAAAATGCCACCCAGCGGTTGGTCGTCATGATAGGCAAGTAGGATGTGAGCATTTAACCCAAACGACTCAAACAATGATGTTATTTCTTTTCCCAAAGGTAACCACATTCCACGTTTTCTTGCTGCCGATTTCCAAAGATTACAAAACTTATCGATGTCCATGGATTTAATTACAACCACTCCCCGTTTCTTTGCAATCTTGATGTTGTAACGGGTTTTTATTTTCATTCCTGCCAAGAGTTCTTTTTCAGTTTTTTTTAAGTCAATGTGAATTGTTTTTGGAGGCAAAAAGCAAGAACTGGAGTGGGAAAATTGGGAAAGTGGGGAAAATAAGGGAAGCAAGGGGGGCTCAACATAAAGAGCAATGGGTTTTTGAGAAATTAGAATTTCGTCAATAGTTTCTTTCGAAATAAACTGTGGTCGTTGAATTTTTACAACTTTTCCCAACAGTGGAATCTTTTTAATGAACATTTGAAAATTGAAAATTGAAAATTGAAAATTGACTACCTCCCATCCAACCATCCTCATATACTTGGCGTATTCTTTTGTTTGGCGAAGATCAATCATAGTTTTTGTTATTCCGCACTTGATGCGGAATCCATATAGATTCCCGCCCTTCGGTCTGAGCTCAGGGTCGAAGACTTTCGCGGGAATGACTGAACGGCAAGGTTGCTTTCCTTCAATCCTGGGCACGAAAAGATGAATGAAAGGGGAAAATTCGAGTCTTAAGTTTGAGAGCTTTCCAGCGAAGTTCTTCAGCAATTCTGTAAAGCAAGTAAACCGTAGGATTTATGATAAGGTCCCATGTCCCCGCAAACTCAACTTTTTTCCCTCCGAAACCTTCTTTAAATCTTGTATAACCTTTTGTGTCATCTGCTCCCCAAAGATCAAAAGTTTTCAAGTTGTTTGCTTTTCCAAATTTTATTGCTCCCCACATTGCAGCGTAGGAGGCCATGACTTCTCTGTGTTCTTCACTTGATGCACCATAGGGATAGTAGAGATGGTTGTGCCAAATGAATAGAATCCACGTGTTTAATATTTTGCCCTTATATTTCGTTACTAACAGATGAGCAATCCCGGCAGGGTTGAGTGTTTGCCACATTAAGCGATGGTATTTTTCTGTATGGGCGTAATATTTTTGACGGGTTGTAGTTTGGTCCATTAGCTCCAAATATTTTCCAAAAGCTTTTGTTGAATTGTCCTCAATTACTTCAACCCCGTGACGCTCAGCAAGCCGGATGTTGTAGCGAGTCTTTGAGTGCATGCTAAAGAGCAGTTCCTTTTCAGATTTTGTTAGATCAATAAGATAAGTGCTTTTGTTGAAGAAAGGTCGACTTGGTTTTAAATTGTTTTTAGTAATAAGCGATTCAAGCTTTGGACTGGACACAACAGCGGGCTCTATCCTTACAAAAACTAAATTTTCTTTTTGTGCAAACTCTTTTAATCCCTTTAACGTTGCAGCTGACGGTTCGGGTCCTTGAGTAAACATTGCAACACGAAAATTAGTTTTAGGGATTCCATGGATTGTAAGTTGAAAGCCTTCTTTCAGCCTACCTTTGTCGAATAATCCTAATCGTAAGATTTTGTTACCATGGGTTTGACGAAATTCTCCCCATTCCCAGGATTGAACAGGATGTCCGACTGTTTTATTGAACTTTTCCTTCTCTTGTTCTTTTATTTCTCTAATTTCCATTTTTAAAAATCAATATCGTAAAGTTCGTAGTTGTTTTTTTTGATTCCCACTAATGCACTACTTTCAAATAGATGATTGGGGATTTCACCTAAAAATCTTGATGGCATGCTAGATCCCCGCTGTCCAAAAATTAAACGCTTTTGTGCATATGACAAGTAAAGTAAGCATTTAGCGCGGGTGATTCCCACATAAACAAGTCTTCGCTCTTCTTCCAACTCCTCTTGGTTCATTAAAGAGCGTGAGTGGGGAAGAAGTCCTTCTTCAAGTCCAACTATAAAAACTACCTCAAATTCCAAACCTTTAGCTGAATGGGCAGTCATTAAAGTAACTTTTCCGTTGTTGCTCGATTCGCTATTTTTAGGGCTTTGGGCTGCTTCAACTAGTGCAACTTGCTCTAGAAATTCAAAAAGATTTGGAAATTCTGTCGCAACAGAACGCAACTCTTTAATGTTTTCAAGGCGAGCCAGGTCATCTTCATTTTTTTGATCGAAAAATTCTAAATACTTTGTCGTTTGCACTACTTTGTCCAAAAGATCTAGAGTTGTTAATTCTTTTTTGTCCATAAGGACCCTACCCTCATCACTCATAATTTTTTCTGCTAATTGGCAAAAATTTGCAAAGCGTGTTTTACCAAGCTTTTCTGCACGTTTGTTAGATACCGAATCTTTCGGATTTGCAACAAGCCGCAAGTATGCAAGAATATCTTTTATTTCTTTGCGTTCATAAAATTTTACACCTCCGACTAGGGTATAGGGTATTCCCCGATGCAAAAAAGCCTCTTCAATTACACGCGACTGTGCGTTTGTTCTATACAGTACTGCGATATCTGAATATTCTTTAGATTGTTTATTTTTAGATGTCAGTTTAACGATTTCTTCGGTAACAAAACTTGCCTCATCTAACTCTGATCGGGCTTGGTAGAGTTTTATTTTTTCCCCTTTTTTATTATTTGTCCAAAGTTGCAAAATCGGATGTGAACGGTTTTTTTTGATTACTCCGTGCGCTGCGTCTAAAATCGTTTGAGTTGAGCGATAGTTTTGTTCGAGGTTGATAGTTTTTAAGTCTGGAAAGTCAACTTGTAGGTAGTTAATATTTCTATAATCTGCGCCACGCCATTTATAAATGCTTTGTGCAGCATCTCCAACTACTGTTAAATTGTGGTCTCGGCCGGTAAGTAGCTTTATGATTTGATATTGAGCCTTGTTCGTATCTTGCCACTCGTCAACCAGGATATGTTGGAACAGGTTTCTGTATTTATTAAGTACGTCCTTCTCCGTCTTGAACAGCTTGACTGTTTCGGTTAAAAGGTCATCAAAATCAAGTGCGCTGCTTTCTTTTAGAAGCCGTTGGTATTCAAGATAAACCTTAGCAATTTTCTTTTGAAATTCTCCTCGGGTAAACTCTGCATACTCCAAGGCACTGACTAACTCGTTTTTGCATTGAGAAATCATAGAAAGGGCAACGGGCGCTTTAAGTGATTTATCAAGACCCAAGTTGGCAATAATTGTTTTAACAATATCTTGTTGGTCGCTTGTGTCGTATATTGCAAAATTTGAAGAAAGTCCTATAAATTTTCCGTCACGGCGCAGCACTTTTGCACAAAAAGAATGAAAAGTGCCAGCAAAAGGCGGGTAGGCATCTTTTGGATCCATCAACTTTGCAATTCGATCCTTCATTTCCCCAGCTGCTTTATTAGTGAAAGTAAGCAATAAAATACTTTGGGGTGGAATTCCTTTTTCAGAAATTAGCCACGCGGCTCGTGTTGTAAGCGTTTTAGTCTTACCAGACCCAGCGCCTGCCAGAATTAGCAAAGGCCTGCCCCAAAAAGTAACTGCCTCTTGTTGAGCAGGGTTTAAATTGGATAAAATTGCAGCATCGCCAGCTTTAGAAGCCATGGAGAAATTTTACCACATACTTAAATATTCGTTGTTAGTGGTTATTGCAGGAATAGTTGTCTACTTGGTGATCTATTTGCAACCTTTATACCCATATTTTGGTTATGCTCTTACTTTTGCAAAGGATTTGGTTGTGACGCAAGAGAATGTATTGCGCACCAATAACGGTAGAATAAACTTTCTAATTTTGGGATTGGGAGAACCAAAAAATGAACCATCAGGGCTGACCGATACAATTATTTTCGCTTCAGCCGACCTAAAAGGCAAGGATGTTTTGCTTCTTTCTATTCCTCGGGATATTTGGGTTCCCCAAATGCAAGCAAAAATAAACACTGCTTACTATTATGGAAACAGTGAAGAGGGAACGGGGCTTGATTGGACTCGTAAATACGTTTCTGAGATTGTTGGACAGCCAATAGATTACGAAGTCGTTGTTTCCTTTGATAACTTCAGGGAGTTTGTTAATTTATTAGGAGGAGTGGACGTTAATGTCGAGAAAAGTTTTACGGATGACCAGTATCCAATTTTTGGAAAGGAAGACGATCTTTGCAGTGGGGATCCTGAAACTCAATGTCGTTATCAAACAGTAACTTTTGAAACTGGATTACATCATTTTGACGGAGAAACAGCTCTCAAATATGCACGTTCTCGCCATGCGCAAGGCGCGGAAGGGACAGACTTTTCAAGAAGCCAGCGACAACAAAAAATTATTTCAGCGATACGTGGCAAAGTTTTAGCATTTGATTTTTTGTCTAATCCCACAAAAATTGGTCAGGTGTTAGACATCGTTAACAATGCGATCGATACAGATATACCACAATCTCACTTTGGACCATTGGCAAAGCTTGCGTTCAAATTAAAAAGCGCAACAATAAGAAATCAAGTATTGGAAACTCCCGACCAATTGAGTTTAAACGATGGATTTTTGGACCATCCAAAAGATAATCAAAAGTATAATAAACAATGGGTCCTTGTTCCTCGAGGTGGGAACTGGGATGCAGCTCATTCTTGGGTTGCATGTTTACTTCAAAATAATGATTGCAAAGTTGGAGATTTTACGTCTGTCAAGAAATAGATGTCGTTTTGACTAATGTGGATTTGTCAGATGATTTTAACCAGTCAAATATCAGGCTTACCAACAAAACTACAAGCAAAATATTCCTAACAATACTTGCATAAAAAACAAACGAAAAATTGTTTTTGCCCATCAGCTCTTCTAAAAATTCTGTGTAGTTTAAAGGATAAATGAATTGTGAAAGTAGGCTTGTAAGCAAAATCAATAATAAATTGATCTTCCAGATAGTTTTTTTAAGATGGTTTTTAAAAAACAATGGGATTATTAACAAAAACCAAATTAGATATTGGTGCGCAAAAACTTTTGAAAAGATAAGGAAGGAAAGGATGTTTACAAGACAAAACCTTAAGTCAAAGTTTGGCCTACGGGCCTGAAAAAATAACACAATATGAAGAATAATAAACGGGATTAACCATAAGTAATTGTAAACTTGGAGAGGCAGGACAATATCTTTTGGGCTAAATCCCCATATACCGTAGGCGCCAACAGGTTGTGGTAAGTGAGGGGTATTCAACAATAACAAAACTGTTGCATAAACACTTTCAATCCCCAACGGTTTTTTTGCGTGGAAATCCAAGGCGTTGATAATGTCAGCCAGGCGAGCGTCGAATATTAGGATAAAGAGCGATAAAAATATTATTAAACTTCCTAAAAAACAAAGGAGATGGCCAAAAGCTACTTTTATACCTTTGTTTTTAAAACTTAAAAATAGTAAATAGGGCAGAAAAATTATTGGGTAAACCTTTATTTGCGTAGCGATGCTCAAAATAACAAATGAAAGGATTTTTTTATCTTTTAACCAAAAATAAAAAGAGAGATTAACAACAAGCGCAGCCAACAAATCAAAACGAAACAATATTATTGGACCAGTAAACAACAAAATCAGGCCAAAAACAGCAATTCCCATCCACCCAACTGTTTTAGCCGGAATAATAGACGCCAAAAACAATAGTAATATGTTTGCAGCGAAAAAGGCGAGCTTGAATGTGTCAAAAGAATTGTTAATTGAAAGTATGGGAGACAAAAGTATAAAAAACAGTAGTGCTCCAGGTTGGTATTCATTGTTTGCGAGATGTTCAAGGCTTAAATTTTGTAAAAAAAAGTTTGCACGGTTGTAAAAAACAACAATATCAACTTGGAGATGTGGAAAGTAGGACGAGTCAAACGCGAGCAGTGTTATTAAAACAACTGACAAGAATAAAAAAAGATATCCAATCAATAGTTTGTTCATGTTTTTAAGTATTCCACTAATTCAAATTTAATACAACCGATTGCATTTTGGAGTGAAGTAAGATTAATATTTTGTAGTCCAATGAAAATAAAAAGTTTGTCGAGTCAGCCGATTTTACTAATATTTTTTGCTTTTATTGTTAAAATTTACCTGTCCTTTTTACCAAGTTTTACGATAGACATGGGAACTTGGATTTCCTGGGGACAAAGGGTCTTGGCCTTAGGCCCAGCACACTTTTACAGTGATTCAGTTTGGACAGAGTACACTCCCGGTTTTTTATATTGGCTATGGTTGGGAGCTGGAGCGGGATTACTTGGAGAACTTTGGGTAAAATTACTGGTTGTTGTTGCGGATATTGCAACAGGCTTATTAATTTTTCACCTTGTTGGCAAAAAAGATAAAAAATTAGGTTTGTTATCTTTTTTTCTTTATGTTTTTAATCCAGTTGTAATTTTTGATGGATCGGTTTGGGGACAAATAGACGGAATTCTTACTTTTTTTGTTTTTTCTTCTTTTACAGCACTCGTTGGTTATAAAAAAGCATTTTTATCTGGAGTTCTTTTGGGTTTAGGAATTCTGATCAAACCACAAGCATTGGCAATTGCGCCACTTCTGATGCTTTACTTGGCAAAAGAGAAGTCGTTTAGAGGCATTCTCAACATGTTTTTGGGTGTGTTTGTAGGTATATTACCTGCAATACCTTTCTTTCCGGGAAATTTTGTCCAAGGACTCGTGAATTTAATCCTTAAAATGGATATCTTTTATGCCTTGACTTCTCTTTTTGCGTTTAATTTTTGGTCACTTGTTGGAATGTGGCAGTCAGACGCAACAACCTTGCTTTCTTTGAGTTATCGTGCTTGGGGGATAATTTTGTATCTTATATCAACAGTGTCAATAGTTTCATATTATTTATTGAAAAAACAAAAAAATGTTGGATATTTAATTGGAGCAATGTTCCTTTTTGCTTTTTTCTTGTTTCCAACCCGCGTTCACGAAAGATATATTTTTCCTGTTTTTGCTTTCTTGCTAACCAGTGCTAGCTTGAAAAAATCCCGCGACTTGCTCGCTATCTATTTTTTTGTTTCTTTGGGAGCTTTTCTGAATATTTATTATGCATACGCCTATTACACTGATAATTTTTTAAGATCCAAGCTGCTGCTTGACTTGATTCAAACGCTAATTCCATTTATCGCAATATCATTTTTGGCAAGTTTTGTTTTGCTCTTTATTTTGAGAAATACCTCGCTCTTGCCAAAGCTGACATTTGCAAAATTTTCGTCTTATGTGGAGGACGCCAGTCCTATTAAGGAAAAGTGGAAAACTCCCAAAGTTATATTTTGGGCGATTATTTTGTTCATTTTTGCGTCCCGTATATTTCTTTTATGGTATCCGAACACTTTTTATTTTGATGAAGTCTACCACGCCTTCACTGCTGTTGAAATTGTCAAAGGAAATCCGCAAGCTTGGGAATTTTGGGCAACACCACCAGAAGGGCTGGCTTACGAGTGGACTCATCCGCCTTTTGCCAAACTTGCAATGAGTGCAAGCATGCTTTTGTTTGGGCAAAACCAAGTAGGGTGGAGATTGCCAGGTGCTATTTTTGGTGTTTTATCAGGATATCTTTTGTATTCCCTAACAAGGCAAATATTTAAAAGAGAACTACCTGCTTTTATTACATTGCTACTTTATCTTCTTGAAGGATTGCCGCTTGTTTTGTCTCGAATCGGAATGAATGACATCTACTTTTTGTCCTTTACGCTTGGGACAATATTATTTTTCTTAAAAGACAAATACTTTTTAAGTGCTTTATTTTTAGGGTTGGCGTTGTCTTCGAAATGGACTTCTTTTTTTGTAATACCAATTCTTGTTGTTGCTTGGATTTTTTATAAGAGAAGGTTTGATTGGCAATTTATTTTTTTCCTTATTCTTCCGCCATTGTTGTATTTTGCTTCCTACACAATATTTTTCACTTCCGGTCACAACTTAAAAGAGTGGTGGGATACTCAACAACAAATGTGGTGGTACCACACAGGGCTTAAAGCAACTCACCCATATTCCTCGCCTTGGTGGTCTTGGCCAATAATGGCAAAGCCTGTTTGGCTTTTTGTTGAAGATCACGCAAAAAATGTATCAAACATTTATTTGTCCGGGAACCCAATTCTTTTTTGGGGTGGTCTTTCTGCAATTTTTACGTCCGTAATATTTTTGATAAAGAAGTTTAATAAAAATCTTTTGTTTGCCTTAGTATGTTATTTAGGTCTGTTCTTACCTTGGTCAATTTCCCCCCGAATTATGTTTCTATACCACTATTTGCCCGCCACGCCTTTCATGTTGATGCTTTTGGCTTGGTTGCTTGCGAGATTTTGGGATACTAATAAGAAGGTGTTGGTGTATGTTTACTTTTTATTGGCCGCTGTAGCCTTTGTACTTTACTATCCTCTCTGGACGGGACTTCCACTTCCCAAGTTTTGGTCAACGTTTTTGATTTGAGATTAAAAAGCAAGAAGTGCGCCAACCACAAGAAGAATTATTCCACTTCCAATCGCTGCTATGCTTGGAATACTTACCCCGGCAACTGGAAGTTGGGGTACAGGACTTGGTGATACATTAGGAGACGCTTTTGGACTGGCCTGTGCAACAACCTTGGGTGATGAAGATGGACTTGGGCTTGGTGATTGAATAACAGGACCACCCTCAGGGGTGGGGGTAGGTGAGGCAGCAGGGGATGGGTTTGAGGATGGTGATGGGCTAGGTGATGGGGACGGAGAAATTCTTGGTGATGGGCTTGGTGATTGAATAACAGGACCACCCTCAGGTGTGGGGGATGGTGAGGCTGCAGGAGATGGTCTTGAGGACGGTGATGGGCTAGGTGATGGAGTTGGTCTTACGCTTGGCGATGGTGACGTAGGGCTAGGGGTAACGGGCAAAGCGGCAACTGTAAAAGAAGCTGTGCATGTTGTCGCGACTTCTTGAGCGGAACCCGGTTTTGGAGCGGTTGGTGCAATCGCTTGGTTTCGTGAAAAATATAATTTCCAACCACCGAAAGCCGCGGCAAGAGAGATAATTATTGTTGAAACGATCATTAAAACTGTTTTTTTATCGAGCTTCATAAATTACTTCCAACCCAGATTCGGGTTATAAACTTGAGCTTCTACTCTAAATGCACCAGCTGCTATTGTTCTTTCAACAAAGTATTCGTTTTGAGAATTTTTAGTTGTTACCTCTTCCCATTCTCCACTATTTATGCGGAATCTTGCTTTAGAAAGACCTCCTGGCTCGTTTGTTGATCCGGAAACTGCAATTTTTATCCTGTCACCTGCTTTAACTTCGGACGCTGGATTTGTAATTCGAGTACCTGCGGCGCTATAGAAACGAACATCAAGACATTGGGATGTGTATGATGGTCCGCCAGCGGGTGGTGCAGGGCATTCCTTAAACGTATAGCTTCCGCAAAGCCCGACTGCATCAATTTGATATCCTCCACAACCTCTATCTTGTCCCACCGAATATGTTCCAGGGCCTTTTGTCCCCAAAGATCTAATGTTTGAAGAACAAGAACTACCAGCCGAGGTTTGGTCTGGACAGTAGTACTCGTTAACTTGCGCCGTTTGATTGGTTTTTATCGAACCGTTACCTAAATTTTCGCAGGCGTTGCGTTGTTGACCTTGATAGCAGTTTCCGTCTGAATAACAACAAACATTAAAGTTTCCGCCGTCATTACAGTAAACTCCTCCGTTTGTTCCACAGTTTGAATCTGGATTTACTTTGCCGTCAAGAAGTCCGGCTTGGTAATTTCTGTTGTATTGACAAGACTGAACTGGATTTACAGTACATGCGCTACAACTTGAAACAGCAGCGTCCCATTTACACTTGTTATTGTCTGCAGAATCTTTTTCCCCGGAACATATTTTGGTCCCTTCTTTGTTGTCAGTTGTTGTGCACTTTTCTGGATATTCGCAATCTGATTTATCTGCAACAGGGCATTCATTTGTACATTCCGGACCTCCGTCACTCCAATTCCCGTCAGTTCCACAAACACTAGGAATACCTTCCCCTGCTTCTCCGCGGCAAGCTGCTTTATTTCCAGTGCAATTAAATATTCTGCTTCCTGAGTGGTATGTTTGGCCTGTGTCTGAGTTGGTACATTGAGGTTCTGTATTGCAATTGGCTGCTTCACCAGTTGGCTCAAGGGTAATAGTTGATCCGTCATTACATCTGGCAATATTTACCCATTCTCCGTTTGGCTGCATACGTCCGCAGTCTGCAGCCCTATCAAAACCTGCAAACCCCCCATGGGCATCACACTCACTTGCCTCAAACGCCTTGTTTTGGAAAAGTTGCTTTTGGCCAACAAGGGCAAGTCCGCTAAAGAGTGTAACCGTTAAAAAAGCAACAGCTGCCAATGTTCCAATTAGCCCTGTCTTTGATTTTCCTGAAGGTGGGGGAGAAATAACAGGAGAAAGATCCATGTTTGAGGAGTTTTCTCCCGCGTCCATTGCCATGGCTGTTTCTTGAGCTGCAACACTAACACTTTCAAAAGAAGGAGTCGAGCCGGGAGTTGGTTGTCCAGGTGCAGGCGACTGGAGAGGTTCACTTATGTTTCCTGGGGCAGGAGGTGTTGCGGGTGATGGGGTGGGTGGATCAGCCGGTGGGGTTGGAGAATCGGAAACAGGTTTTGAAATAGGTGTCTCAAGATTAATTGGCGATGGAGGATTTAGAGGTGTTTGGCCTTGGGGATTTTGTGCGATGTTGGAAGGGTTGACAGTTGGTTGAACAAGGTTGATTGCGTCTCGCGCGGGTTCTTGGTTTCCGTTTAGTTTATCGTCCATGGCAGGATTTTTTGTATACCTGCCAAAATCCGAATTTAATCGGCTTTTGTAGGCAGGTCTATTATTTTTTTAATTTCTTGGACTTGTTTTAGGTAAAAACAATCCTATTGCAAACACTACTATGCCTATTATGAACGCCATAAATGTTTGTGTCAAATTTCCTGATTTTAAAAGGAAAGATGTCTCCTTTGAAGGAGCAACGCTAGCGTTTGGACTTGGTTTTGGTGTAGGAACCGGAGATGTTGAAACAACATTTGATCCCACTGCTGCTAAAATAACAAAATTTTGCTCGGTTGTTTTAGCTTGCCCGTTTTCGTCGATCCAACTTACTGTAACTGTGTGGTTGCCAGCATTCAGGGAATTCGGGGGCTCCCAACTCCACTTTCCGTTTTGACCTACCGACACGGAATCAGTGTAAGTTTTTGTTGACTGTACTTTTATGGTAAAGTCTGAATCAGGAGTACCTACTCCCTCAAACACTGGCTTTTGCTTTTCTAACTGCTCCCCTTTTTTTGGACTTAAGATTTCTATAGTGACTTTTTTGACCGGCGGTGGAGATTTTTTTACTCCTGGCGTAGCCGATGGTGTGGGAGATGGCGCTGAAGATGTGTCATCTGGCAGACTTAATTGAGATGTTGGGCTTTGGTCTTCCTTCTGAGGATTTATGTTTGTTTGAATAGTGCTTGTGAGGCTTGAGGAAAAGTCATGGTTCTGGCCCAATGTAATTATTGGTACAGGGCGTGAAAGTTTTGTGGTAGTTTTTGCAGTGGCAAATTTTCCATTTTCTCCTTGAACGTATATTTCTATTGGAGTTCTTTCTTTGTCATACACAGTATAAGAAACAAGACTGCTACTTCTTGCAGTGGAAAGGAGAACCGTCCACTTTCCTTGGGAATCTGTTAGAGCAGAAAGTTGGCTTGTGCCTGGGATGCTCACATATACGATGGCTTGGGAACTTGAACTACTAGAGGAAAGTTTAATGTTTCCAAAAATAATATCAGTGTTTTGTACTTGCTTGAGGCTTGGTGCGGTTTTAACCTCGTAAGGCAGACCGTTATTGTCATACAAATTCTTCCCCGATCCAATTTTAAAATAGTATTTGGTTTCAGGAGTTAAGTTGTCTAGAGTAATGTAGTGGATTAATGAAGGATTTGGTTGATTCACCGTTGCACCTAGGTTGTCGGATTTGCCATAAGCAATAAAACCTGAAGTTTGTTTATCGGTTGTCCAAGAAATAGTAATATTCCTATCTGAGATGTTGGTTATTTTTACTTGATCAGGAATTTCATCAGGGGAGGCGGATGTTTTATAGTTTTTTTGATTTTGAACAAGTAGTACTCCTATGCCTGTTGCAAGTGCAATTGTAAATAAACCCAGAAAGGTTGGAATTTTATACTGACCCATGCTAGTTATTCTCTTGTTGGCGAGCTTGTAGCTTCAGCGCTTTTCGACGATTCATTAATTTTGATACCATTTTTTTGCGATTTAAAAGCTGGCTTAAAGCTTGAGATTTCTTCTTCGCTCATGAGCCTCTTTTTTTCAAGCAGCGTGAAGACTTCTTTATCTAAGTTAGGGTTAAGGGGCGATAGTACGTTAGGAGGGACTGAGGATAAATCTACTTTTTTGAAATTTAAGTAAGCAGATACAGAAATCCACATAATAATTGTGATGGTTGTAATAATGGCAAATATAGTTAAAAACGAGCCTTTTTTCTTGTCCATATTGCTTATTTTTGACTATCCAAGTAAGGAACTTTTCCTGCGATTGTTAGTGTAATATTGTTTGTTTGTTTTTTTGCCTGCCCTAAAGAAAGTGTGTCAATCTTAATGGTCCTTCTTAGATTTTCTAGACCGTTCTCGAAAGAAATAACTTGAGAATATTGTCCTTCAACTGTGAATGTTACATTCATGTATTTGACTGGTCCGGAGCTATCTTTATCTGCATTCTGGTCAGCACTTATGCCTCCCTTTCCATAAATCAAGACATCTTGCAACGTAAGCGCGATAAGCGTAACACTTGTTTGAGCAGAAAGGCCCTCAATCTGTCTTAAATAGTCATCAGGTTGAGGTCCTTTTGGCAGTGCTTGGTCAATTAAGAATTCCCTTTGAGCTTCTTGTGTCCAATTTGCATGTGCCTTTTGCAGTGCTTGAATTTTTTCATCAAGCTTATTTGAGATTTCCTCTTGTGATTTGACGTTTGATAAAAGTTCGGCAATTGTTGAAATAGTTGATCTAAGTGCAAAAAGACCAAAGAAGGAAATAGCCAAGAGAGTCATTAATAAATTAAGACTCACCCTAACTTCAGGCTTTTTTGTATAAACAAGTCTAAGGCTTGTAAAATATTTGTTGTACTTTGCGTATTGTTCTCGATAGTTTACTGTCATTTACTTTTACCTTCCTTTTCTGTGTTAAATTTGATTGTAAAGCCGATCAATTGTTGCCCGAGAGTTTCCAGACCAATGTTAGACAATATAGGGTTTTTAAAATCCTTTCTTCCTTCCAAAGCTTTCATTAGTCCGACCAATCCTCCTTCAGAAAGAGAGTTTCCTTTTAATATCACTTCGCCATTTGCAATTGATATGTTGGTCAAGACTACCCCTGGTGGCAAAACAGATGCGATGTTTTTTGTTACTATTGAAGCGTCCAACTTAGTCGCATCCGAGCTTTTGATTATATTAATTCTTGTTTGGAGTGCCTTAAACTCAGACTCAAAAACTGACGAAGCTTCAATTTGAGCTTTTTTTAAGTTATTTTGTTCATAAAGATCAGTAAGTGTTTTATCAAGCCAAAAACGAGAAAAAAATGCACCTATTACAACTATTTCTGTGCAAATAACAATAACGCGTCCCCCGGTAAGAAGCCAATTAAGTAATTTTCCGGTTTGGGAATGTTCAAAGCCCGTAGAAGGTAAAAGATTAACGTTTTTTCTTTTGGTGGCAGACATACATCTAAAGCTAAGAGCTAAGAACTAAGGAAATATTTGGATTTCACACCTATGCTCTATGTTCTGTGCTCTACGCTCTATTAATATTAGCATATAAAAATGGGGTATAGAAGAGTGGGAAATCTAATGATTTTTACTTCTTTTTTGCTGCTTTTTTAGGAGCTGGTTGAGAAGCAAGTTTTGCAAACCCTTTTTTAAGTCTGGCTGCACGATTTTTGTGGATTACATGCTTTTTTGCGGCACGATCAACTACCGATTGGGCCTTTTTTAGATTTTCCAGAGTCGGGTTCGAGCGAAAGAACCTAATTGTGTCTCTCATTACTTTCTTTGTTCTTTCGTTTAAAGATTTTTTATATATTGATTGTCTTTGCGCTTTTTTTGCTGATTTTAGTACTGGCATAGTTTTTGCAAGCTTAAGATTTTATTATTAAGTTCCTATTGTCCTTCTTACCAAGCGCAATTATACTAAGTAGACAGGAAATGTGCAACCATGTACAACTTTGTTCGTGGTGGTCGCAGTTAGTTTATGGTAAAGGCACTATTCGAGAACGGTCGAAAACTTCTCTACAGCAAACAGGCAAATATTTTATCAGCAGCAGTAATTATAATGATTATGGTAGCTGCTTCTCGTGTTTTAGGACTTATTCGTTATAGAACTTTTGTTCATTTCTTCCCCCCTGAACAACTTGATACCTTTTTGGCTGCTTTTCAGCTCCCGGATATGATTTTTGAAATATTAATTTTGGGTGCAATGTCTTCTGCTTTTATTCCTGTGTTTACCAAGTATTTAGCAAAAGGGGAAGATAAAGAAGCTTGGAATGTGGCAGGAATGACATTAAACGCAATGTTTTTGTTCTTCTTAATTTTTTCAGCCGTTATTTTTGTTTTTGCCCATCCAATTTATTCAATAATTGCCAAGGGATTTACTCCTGAACAAATTACCCAAACTGTAAGTTTTACAAGAATTCTTCTTATTGCTCAGATGTTTTTTATAGCAAGTTATCACCTAACAGCTGTTCTTGAGTCAAATCAACGTTTTTTGATTTCTTCGTTTGCTCCACTTTTTTACAACCTTGGAATAATCGTGTCTACATATTTTCTTGCACCAACCCTCGGTCTTTTTGCACCAGTATTAGGTGTTGTTATCGGAAGCGCAATGCATTTATTGATTCAACTCCCACTCGCCCTATCTTTGGGCTTTAAACCAATTTTTTCTCTGAATTTTGCCAACCCCGGAGTTCGTTCAATAATGAAACTTGCTCTGCCTCGGATTGTTGAGCTTTCTTTCTTACAAATTAAACGTTTTACAGATTTGTTTATTGCGTCCCTTGTTGTGGGAGGATTAACTTACTTTAAATTCGGAGATTCCCTGGCCGCATTGCCCGTTGGACTTTTTGGTTTGTCAATCGCCAAGGCTTCTTTTCCACAGCTTTCCCGTCTTGCCTCAACAAAAGACATGGAAGGTTTTAAAGTAATGTTTGCATCATCTTTCCGCGAAATATTGTTTTTGGTCTTGCCCATTAGTGTATTTTTAACTGTTCTTCGTGTTCCGATTGTTCGGCTTGCATTTGGAGCGGATCAATTTGATTGGTTAGATACAGTTCAAACTGGATACGTACTTTCAGCTTTTACAATTGGAGCGGTCTCATACGCACTGTCTCTTTTAATTAGTCGTGCATTTTATGCACTTCAAGACACAACAACACCTGTAAAAGTTTCGATTTTAAATATTCTTTTAAACTCTGGTTTTGGGGCTTTATTTATTTTAGTTTTTAAATTGCCAATTTGGGGATTAGCACTGTCTTATTCTGTTGCAGGGACAGTTCAGCTTATTATCCTGTTTGTTCTTCTCGGGAAAAAAGTAGGAGGATTGGGAAAACTTGGAATTGGCGGGACTCTTTCTAAGGTTTTTGTCGCAGCATCTTCTTCTGGCGCTTCAATGTTTATTCTTCTCAAGATTCTAGACAGATCTGTTTGGGACAAGAAGCTTAGCTTCTTGGGTCAAATTGGTTTGGGATTACCAACAACTTTTGATAAGTTTGTTTTAGATACTCGCTATACGCTAAACCTTATTTTAATTACTGCGTTTGTAGCGTTTGTGGGCGCAGCAATATATTTACTTATTTCCTACTTGCTAAAAGTTGAAGAACTGAACCTGATAATTAAAGCTTTCAAAAAGCTTTCCTTGTCAAGGTTCATGCAGGGACCGAAGGCAGAGCCCGAGCTCAAAGAAGCAGAAATTGTGGCAACTCAACCTACAAATGGGGTGTAAACTTCTTTTTTCCACCCCTTGACAAGTTTTAGCACTCATGTTTAAATAGTGCTAGTCTCGCTAAGCGGGACGTGTTAGGAAAGTTATGGACGAGTTAACACAACGGCAAATCCAAATTTTAAAAAGCGTTGTTGAGGAATATATAAAGTCTGCAGAACCAGTTGGGTCGGACGTAATTGAGAAAAAATACAATGTTGGCGTATCCCCTGCTACTATTAGAAACGAAATGTCCTCATTGGTGCAAAAGGGTTATTTGAGACAACCCCACACTTCTGCAGGAAGAACTCCAACCTCAAAGGGATTAAAGTTTTACATCAGCCAGTTAATGGAAGAAAAGAAGTTGTCGGTAGCCGAGGAAGTTGCTGCAAAAGAGAAGGTTTGGGGTGTCAAGAATGACTTTGACAAGATGATGCATGAAGTTACTCGAAGCCTTGCACAAACAACTCATTCTGTAGCAGTCGCAGCAACTGAGAACGGAGATGTCTGGCACGCAGGATATTCAAATATCCTTGAGAGTCCGGAATTTTACAACATTGATGTAACATCCCGAGTTTTAAGTTTGCTTGAGGAGGTCAGCCGCCTTCAAGAGATCTTTTTTAAACAAGAAGACTGGGACGGACCTGTTGAAATTTTCCTAGGTGAAGAATTGGGGTGGCCAAATCTTGAATGCGTTGGTATAATTGCAAGCCGCTTTAAAACGTCTCGTGGCGACGGTTCACTTGGTGTGATAGGTCCTGCCAGGTGTAACTATCCAACAATCATACCAATAGTTCGTTATTTTGGAGATTTAATATCTGAATCAGCATGGCAAAAATAAAAAAAGATAAGCAAACCCCCCTTCGTCCCGATTTAATCGGGGCTACTGAGGGGCAAGAAGAAGAATTGAAACAGAGGCTTGCAAGAGCCCTTGCTGATTATGATAACTTACTTAAGCGGACAAACAAAGAAAGGCAAGAGATAGTTTTCAGGGCAACAAAAACTCTTATTGAAGATTTGTTGCCGGTGATAGATAATTTAGAGCGTGCACAAACTCACTTGAAGGACCAGGGGCTAGAAATAGCAATCGCACAACTTGCGCAAGTATTTGAGCGGTATGGAGTCAGAGAAATTCCGACAAAAACGGGGGATGAGGTAGATGCTGAAATTCATGAAGTTTTGGATATAATAGAGGGAAAGGATAAAGGAAAAGTTACAAAGGTTATATCAAAAGGATATCAGTGGAATGATGGCGGGGTAATAAGACCAACAAAAGTGCAGGCTTTTAGCAAAGAGAGCTTGGAGGATAAAGAAAACCATGAGTAAAATAATTGGAATCGATTTAGGAACTACAAATTCAGTTGTTGCTGTAATGGAGGGTGGACAACCTAAGGTTATTCCGGCCTCCGATACAGGACGTAATATTACTCCTTCTGTTGTTGAACCCACCAAAAACTTGGTTGGTGACGTTGCAAAGCGTCAAATGATTCTAAACTCCAAGAATACTATTTATTCAGTAAAGCGTTTAATGGGTAGGCGTTGTGAAGATGCAGAAGTCCAAAAGACAATTAAAATGGTTCCATACGAGATCAAATGTGGCAAGGGCGGGATGGCAGTAGTTGTGGTAGAAGGCAAAGAATACACGCCCCAAGAAGTTTCGGCATACATTTTAAGGAAATTAAAAAAAGATGCAGAGGAATATTTGGGCGAGAAAGTTGAGGGTGCTGTCATAACAGTTCCCGCTTATTTTGACGACAATCAAAGAGCTGCAACAAAACAAGCTGGTGAGGTGGCAGGTTTAAAGGTCGAAAGAATAATTAACGAGCCCACCGCCGCAGCTTTGGCTTACGGTCTTGATAAAAAGAATGCCCACACCATCGCAGTCTACGACCTTGGAGGAGGAACTTTTGATATTTCAATTCTTGAGTTAGGAGAAGGGGTTTTTGAAGTTAAGGCGACCAATGGGGACACACATTTGGGGGGAGATGACTTTGATGCCCGAATTGTTGACTGGATTGCGGACGAGTTCAAGAAAGACAATAGCGTTGATTTGCGAGGAGATAAACAAGCTCTCCAAAGACTTCGAGATGCAGCAGAAAAAGCAAAAATCGAGTTGTCCTCTTCGACTGAGACCGAGATAAACCAACCATACATTACCCAACATGACGGCCAACCGCTCCATTTAACAATGAGATTGTCTCGTGCAAAATTGGAAGGATTGGTTGGAGATTTGATTGAAGATACTCTAAAGCCAGTTGCAGCTGCCTTAAAAGACGCAAAAATAGAGGCAAAAGGAATTGACGAGATCGTTCTGGTGGGCGGAATGACTCGAATGCCAAAAGTGCAAGAAGAAGTTAAAAAGTTCTTCGGCAAAGATCCTCACAAGGGCGTAAACCCAGACGAAGTTGTTGCGATCGGCGCAGCAATTCAAGGAGGAGTCTTGGGCGGAGAAGTGAAGGACGTTTTACTCTTGGATGTTACCCCGCTTACCCTTTCAATTGAAACAATGGGGGGTGTTGCAACTTCAATGATTGAGCGGAACACAACTGTTCCAACTTCAAAGTCTCAAGTTTTCTCAACCGCTGCTGATAATCAAACACAAGTTGAAATTAACATCCTACAGGGCGAGCGTCCTATGGCCACGGACAATAAGTCTTTAGGTAAGTTTATTTTAGACGGGATCCCTCCCGCACCTCGCGGCGTCCCTCAGGTTGAGGTTGCTTTTGATATGGATGCTAACGGAATCTTATCAGTTTCTGCAAAAGACAAAGCAACCGGTAAGGCTCAATCGATTAAAATAACTGGTGCTGTTGGTCTGTCTGAAGACGAGGTAAAAAAAGCCCAAGAAGAAGCAGAAAAGCATGCCTCAGAAGACAAAACCAAGAAGGAAAAAATTGAAGCACGTAATTTGGCCGACTCCTTAGTCTTTACTGCTGAAAAAAGTCTTAAGGACGCAGGTGATAAAGTTTCCGGAGATATTAAAGAAAAAGTTGAGATTGAGATTAAGAATGTAAAAGAGATAATAGGCAAGGAAGAATCAACAAAGGAAGAGATTGAGGAAGCAACAAAGAAACTCTCAGAGGTGTTACAAAGCGTAGGGGCAAGTATGTACCAACAGGGACAAGGGGACACAGAGACAAAAAAGGAAACAGAGGATAAAAAGGAGGATAAAGGGGGAAAAGTTGAAGAGGGGGAAGTGGTTGAGTAATATTTAACTGTTAATCAAATAAAATTAGCCTCGGGTAACGAGGTTTTTTAGTAAGAATTTATGGCTTCACAACGTGATTTTTACGAAGTATTAGGTGTTCCAAAAGGCGCATCAGACCGCGAAATTAAGGCTGCGTATCGCAAGCTTGCTTTGGATTGGCATCCAGATCGAAACAAAACTGCTGAAGCTGAAAAAAAGTTTAAAGAAATAAATGAGGCTTATGAGGTCTTAAGAGATCCAAAGAAAAAGCAAGCCTATGATCAATTCGGGCATGCTGCATTTTCTCAAGGCGGGCAAGGGGCACAAGGTCCTTTTGGAGGTTTTGGACAAGGTCCGTTTACGTATACTTACACCTCACGTGGCGGCCAATCGCCTTTTGAAGGGTTTGATTTTTCAGATCCGTTTGAAATATTTGAACAATTTTTTGGCGGAGCGTCCCCTTTTGGAAGAGCCTCTCGCATGCCTCACGCATCAATATCAATAGACTTCAAAGAGGCGTTAGAGGGAACAGAGCGCGAAGTTAGCTTTGACGGCAAGAAACGAAAAATTAAAATTCCTCCAGGAGTAGACGATGGCTCGCGAATTCGGTTTTCTGACTTTTATGCGACAATAAACGTTCGGCCAAGCAAAACTTTTCAGCGGGATGGAACAGACTTATATGTTGACGTTCAAGTTCCTCTATTTGTAGCAGTTACAGGTGGCCTAATAGAAGTTCCAACACCGGAGGAGGACGAGCAAATTAGAATTAAGCCAGGAACCCAACATGAAACAATTCTTCGCCTTTCAGGCCGGGGAATGCCTCGGCTAAATTCTCGCGGCCGAGGAGACTTATACATTAGGCTTCATGTTGAGATACCAAATTATAAAGACCTCACTTCTCAACAGCGCCAAGTTTTGGAAGAACTTGGGAAGAGAAAATAGAGCCTATTTTAAAACGTCATTCCGGCGAAGGCCGGAATCCACACAGATTCCGAATGCACAATGTCTCATAACATTTGACTTTCCTTTTTTTCTATGATACACTGGTCGTTCTGCTAGCAATTTGACAAAAAAAAGGGGGGTAGAATACACAAGCTCTCGTCTCCCAAATGACAGGATCCATCACGGTCTCTGTGGACTCTGGTTTTCCCAAATCAGCACAGAGTAACCCTGAAGGAAAAAGAGGGGGTGAGAGCATTGTCGGGAGATCTGACATGGAACTCGGATGATCGGATATTAACCTGGTCCCGAGAGTCCATGAAGTCTCCTGGTGACCGTATCTTCGTTTATAACGAAGACGACGGCTTGAGATGCGTTGACACAACTGTGTACATCGTATTTCTGTCGTCGGGCCGATGGGCGTGGGTTAACTCGTGGTCATACTACGACGGACCCAAGTCTAGAGGAATGGTCGCCAGGGTAGGCGGTGACGTTCAGACGCTTTTGGGCCGAAACCCAGAGACGGAAGAACCAACCGCTTCGGAGAAGACGTTCTTGAAGTCAATGTGGAGGAGAGGTCTCCTTAATTAAGGAGCGAATCCACAAAGATAGAAGAAAGTCTTCTTCGTAAGGGAGTGATTCCCGGGAACTCGCTTCGGTTAGCCATCGCGCGGCCAGGCGGATAATCCGGCGAGAAAGGGCTCCCAAAATTTCCTCAGCCCCATTGGCTGATATGGCGCCTGTTGGCAACTGAAGTCACGTTTAACGTGATGAAGTTGACCACCAGGCGCCTATTATATCAAATGTATTTTACTAACCTTCGACGAAACTCTTAAACGCCCCTTTTTTATAGTTTCCAAGGTTAAAATTGCCCAAGGTGTATAAATATCGGGATTCTTTCTTGTATCTTCAACAAATTCTTCAAACACTAGCCATTTATATCCGTAAACATCCTCGCTATCTGGATTTGCTTCTCCGTTATATTTTCCAAACATAATTGCACAATATTCATTTTCGCAACCATCATCTTTTTCGTGTTTTGCAAAATAGTTGAACGCCCCAATTTTTTCTAAGGCTACTTTTTCCGCTATACCCATTTCTTTTTTTAAAGTTCTTAAAGTTGCTCCTTCGTATGATTCATCGTGGTTTTCAAGGTGTAAGGTGTGGCTGATTGCTGTTAAATCCCAAAGATTGTTCCAAAGCCAATGTTTTCTTTTTTGAAGTAATATTTCGCCTTGACTGTTGATTAGAAAGCAAACAAAAGCTCTATGGCGAAGACCATTTCCGGTATGCGCATCGTGCCGTGGCGCATAACCTTGAAAATTATCATTTTCATCAACGAGAATTACAGTTTGGGAAGCAGTTCCTTGCCTTTTTTGCATTTGGTTAATCAATAATACCAGATGGTTTTGTTAAGTGTGATAGTATTTAGTCAATGAAAAATGTAAATTTTTTGGAAGTTTTGGAGCAAAAGAGGGGCGTTGTTTGGAAGGAAATTGAAAAATATTTGGATCATGATTTTGGTCCAATTATTGATAAATTTTCTAATGGATATAAAGAAAGTGGAGACTTCCACAAAAAAATGGTACGAGAATATCCGGAGAGAAAAGGGAAATACCTTCGTCCTTCTTTAGTAATGCTTACATGTGAGGCAATGGGTATTGAGCCTAAAAAGACTGTAAAAACTGCTGCTGCAATGCAAATTTCCGAGGACTGGATTTTGATTCACGATGATTTCGAAGATGATTCACTTGAACGGCGTGGAAAACCAACATTACACAGGATGTATGGCTCCGAGCTTGCAGTAAACGCAGGAGATTCCCTACATATTTTGATGTGGAAGGTTCTGTACGATAACATGAAGTTATTAGGACAACAGATTACCACAAAGTTGTTTGAGGAGTTTTACCAAATGCTCTCTCGGGCAACTTTGGGGCAGACCGTTGAAATAAAATGGACCCGGGAAAACAGAGTTGATTTAGCCGACGAAGACTTCTTTTTTATAGTTGACGGCAAAACAGTTTACTACACAATTGCAGGTCCAATGCGACTTGGTGCAATAATTGCGGGTGCAAACAAAAAACAACTTGATGCTTTGTATGAGTTTGGAACACATGCCGGGCGATGTTTTCAAATTAAAGATGATATTTTAGATCTTACGTCAGACTTTAAAGGACTTAAAAAGCAACAGGGAAATGATATTTATGAGGGTAAAAGAACTTTGATGTTGTTACATTTGTTAAGATTTGTTAAAGGTGGAGATCTAAAGATACTTGAAGGTATTTTAGCCAAATCAAGAGATGAGAAAACCCAAGATGAAGTTGATTGGGTAATTGAGGCAATGAAAAAACACCGAAGCATTGAGTATGGGCAAGATGTAGCAACAGATTTGGCATCAAAAGCTTTCAAGGTTTTTGATAATAACCTGGGGTTTTTAAAAGAAGAACCGGCTCGATCCCAAATTCGCGCAGGAATTGACTTTATTTTGACGCGGGATCACTAACTTTCGTTGACTTTATAAGTTATCAGGTGTAAACTTTATATAGTTTGTATGGGACGGTGGGTAAGAATCCCGCCGTTTTTATTGCGAAGCAACAAACTTGTTTATTGCGAAGCAACAAACTCGTTTATTATGGCAACATCAGCACGAACTGAATTTTCATCAGCACTTAACGCTATAGCTACCGAGCGGGGGCTTGATCCTGCTGTGGTTTTGGATACGATAAAACAAGCCATTATTGCTGCATACCGCCGCGACGCAAGAGAACGTGGAGAAGACGCGACCGAGCAACTTTTAGAGGCTGAAGTTGATTCCCAAACGGGTGAAGCTAGAATTTTAACTTGGACCGAGGGTAAAGAAGACAAAAAACAAGATATAACTCCTCCAGGATTTGGCCGAATTGCTGCACAAACTGCAAAACAAGTTATTCTTCAAAAAATAAGAGAGGCCGAAAAAGACGCAATAATGTCTCAATACCAAAATCGATTAGGGTCTTTGATCTCGGGTATTGTCTTAAGGTTTGATGGACCAAATGTTCGAGTTGACATTGGACGAACTGAGGGCACGATGCCCCCCTCCGAGCGTGTTCCCAACGAGAGACTGAGTCTTAATCAACGTTTAACCTTTCTTCTAAAGGAAATTAAAGAAACAGAAAGAGGGAAAGATGTAATTTTGTCTCGTGCAGACCCGGAAATTGTTAAAAAGCTATTTGCTCGAGAAGTTCCAGAGATTGCCTCAGGAGCAGTTGAAATAAAAGCTATAGCACGGGAATCAGGAGGAAGAACAAAAATTGCAGTCGTGTCCACACAACCTGGAGTTGATCCAGTGGGGTCTTGTGTTGGGCAGAAGGGAGTTCGAGTTCAAGCAGTTATAAACGAACTTTCAGGAGAAAAGGTTGACGTCATTCCTTGGTCCGAGGATCCTGATAAGTTAATTGCGTCTTCCCTGTCTCCTGCTACAAGCGTAAGTATTGAACTTAATCAAAAAGAAAAAGAAGCAACTGTAAAAGTACCAGAAGAACAATTATCTTTGGCAATTGGAAAAGAAGGACAAAATGTGCGATTAGCTTCACGCTTGAGTGGGTGGAGAATAGAGATAGTCAAACTTGAGGGGGAGAAGAAGACAGAGATAGAGACAGAGTCAAATGAGTCTGAGCCTAAGTCTAAAACTAAGTCAAAGACTAAGGCAATGAAAGAGCCTGAGGTTAAAGAGGAAGTAAGTGTTCCCATTGAAGAACCCGCCGAAGGCCCACTTCGACCCAGCGAGGCGAGCGAGGCTCGCCCAGGGCAGCCTAACAAAGATGTTAAGTAATAATTCGTCCGAAAACAAATGGCAAATAACAATTCACAATCAACAAGTGAGATTAAACCTCGTCCCGCCCGCCTCGCAAGCGAGAGCGTTGCGGGCAGGCCCCCGATCGTAGCAGTATTGGGTCATGTTGACCATGGAAAAACAACACTCCTTGATAGAATTCGAAAAACTTCGGTAGCCTCTCGTGAAGTAGGTGGAATTACACAATCAATTGGTGCATGGAGCGTAAAAACTCCCAAAAACGAAACAGTAACTTTTATTGACACTCCGGGACACGAGGCTTTCAAGGCAATGCGGGAAAGGGGAGCAAAAGTTGCAGACATTGTAATTTTGGTGGTTGCCGCAGACGACGGCGTGATGCCTCAAACTAAAGAGTCTTTAAAGTATATAAATGAATCTCAAACTCCTTTTTTAGTAGCCATTACTAAGGTAGACTTACCCACCGCTCAAATTGAAAGGGCAAAAAATCAACTTATGAGCGAGGGGATTTTATTGGAAGGGTATGGAGGAGATGTCCCTATTATTGAGGTGTCGGCAAAAACAGGGCAGGGAGTAGAAGACCTTCTTGAGATGATTATTCTGATGGCTGAAGTCAACGAAGTCTCAGGTGACCCAGAAGGCAGCCTTGAAGCTTATGTGATTGAATCGCGTCACGATCGAAGAAAAGGAGTTGTTGCGAGTTTGGTGATCAAGAATGGTTCTATAAAGTCGGGTGATGAGCTTTATACTGACAAAGTTAGAGGTAAGGCTCGAGGACTTTTTGATGAATTCGAAAAGTCAGTATCGAAAGTATTGCCTGGAATGCCGGTTGAAATAATTGGTTTTTCCGGAATCCCAGCTGTTGGTTCACGAGTTGAAAAAAGTGGACAGGCTGTTGTAGAAGAGAAGCCTCGGTCAATAATCCCGAAGGTTGAAGGGTTTCCGATTGTCTTGAAAGTAGACTCGTCTGGAAGCCTTGAAGCAATTTTGGGTCAGCTACCGCCGGATGTAGGAATATTATACTGCGCAGTTGGAGATATTAGCGAATCTGATGTTTTAAACGCGTCGACAGCTGGTGCGGCAATAATTGGGTTTAACGTTAGGGCAGGTAAAGAAATAGAGCGTCTCTCGGAAGGGGAGCATGTAAAGATTTATACCTATAGAATTATCTATGAACTTCTGCAGGATTTGGATAAAATGGCCAAAGGAGAAATAGAACATTCAAAAGACAAGATACTCGGGAAAGCTGAAATAATTGCTCATTTTCCACACGACAAACTAAGGATTGCAGGATGTAAGCTGGTTGAAGGAAGGATTGCAAAGTCAGATAGGCTAAGGTTGATTAGAGGAGAAAAGGTACTTGGAAATATACGCTTAATTTCTTTAAAAAAGCAAAAGGAAGAAGTTGATAAGGTGGTTGGCGGAGAAGAATTTGGAATGTTGTTTGAGCCGCAGTTTGATTTTCAAGTTAAGGATGTGATAGAATCATTTCAAGAACGTCAAAGCGCCTAAGGCGCACGTTCCACGCCTGCAACTGCCTCATAGTTAGAGCATACAACAAAGAGCATTGGTATTTTGTCGAAGTAATTTACTTGTTTTTCTAAGCTCTTAGCTCTTTGTTCTAAGCTCTATATTTTATGGTCGCTGATATTTCAAGATTTCAACAAATACTAACGAGTGCAAAGTCTGCACTTATTGTTTTGCCTGATAACCCCTCGACTGACGAGGTTGCCTCAGGTCTTGCTTTGATGCTTTCCTTAAAAGCTAGCAATTTCCCCGTTGCCGTATCTTGTCCATCCCCAATGACCGTTGAGTTTTCAAGGTTGGTAGGCGTTAATCAGGTACGAGCAGATGCTGGCGACAAAAATATGGTTATCTCATTTGCTGAATACCCGGCAGAAAATATTGAGAGAGTTTCCTACAACATTGAAAATAACGTTTTTGCCCTAACTATTATTCCTAAACCAGGATTTGACACACCGACCCAAAATCAAATAACTGCTTCTTATGCTGGTGTTGCCTCAGATTTAGTAATTATAATTGGCGCAAATTATCCTAATGATCTTGGTGCATTTTCTCAAACGTTAATAAAGGATATCCTGGAAGGGCAAGCAAGACAAAATTTGACTCTCGTTGGCAACAAACCACTTGCAGGGTGGCCAAAATCGGTTGAATTGATAGATGTTAAATCAACTTCAACGTCTGAAGTGGTTTATCAAATTATCGATCAACTCAAGCTTCCGCAAAACCAGGATATTTCAACAAACTTATTTTTAGGGCTTGAGGCAGGAAGTAAAAACTTTACAGTTGTGGGGGTTGGAGCAAACACTTTCGCCTTGGCAGCAAAGCTTTTGGAAAACGGAGCAAAACGGGGACAAATTATTGAGCAAACATTTAAGTCAAACCAAAGGTCTCGACAAGTAGACCAACAAAATAATCCTCAGAATTTGGAACCTAAATTTAAAGACACAACGATTTTGTAAAAGATCGAGTGGATTTAAAGAAGTCTTTTGTGATACAATAACTTTTGGTGTGATCCTAGGCTTATCCTAAATGTCCTAAAAGACTTGCTTGGAATAACACGACGCAATATGGCATTAGCCACACAGGACAAGAAAAAAATAATTGAGAAGTTTTCTCAAGGTTCGGGAGACACAGGTAGTCCCGAGGTTCAGGTTGCTCTTCTTACAGAACAAATAAACCGCCTTGCAAAACATCTACAAGAACATAAGAAAGATTCTCACTCTCGACGTGGACTTTTGTCTATGGTTGCAAAAAGAAGAAGGCTTTTAGCCTACTTGCAGAGAAAAGACGAAAAGCGTTATGCTGAATTAATAGGAAGATTGGGACTCTCAAAATAAGAGCAAAGAACATAGAGCAAAGAGCATAGGTTGAAAATAAAGAAACTTCATTGCTCCTTTTTCCTCTGTTCTAGACTCTAAGCTTGAAATTCTATTTTTATGAAAATACTTAGTCAAGAAATTGAAATTGGTAGTCGCACGCTTTCTTTAGAGCACGGTCGACTTGCACAACAGGCAAACTCCGCAATCGTTGCGCGATATGGCGATACGATGGTTTTAGTAACTGTAGTTAGTGCTCCATTAAAGCAAGACTTAGATTATTTCCCTCTTACTGTTGACTATATGGAAAGACTTTATGCAGGAGGAAAAATTAAAGGAAGTCGTTGGGTAAAAAGAGAAGGTAGACCATCCGACGAAGAAATACTTTCTGCACGGCTAATTGATCGATCAATCAGACCACTATTCCCCAAAGGTTACAAAAAGGATGTTCAAGTTATAGCAACAGTTTTGTCAGTTGACGCAGAAAATGATGCAGCAATACTTTCTATGGTTGCTGCATCAGCAGCTATCGCAACATCAAATATTCCTTGGAACGGTCCAGTTGGATCATTGAAAATTGGAGCAAAGAATGGTGACTTTTTTGCAAATCCAACCTCAACTGAACTTGATTTTTCAGAGCTTGAGCTAGTTTTAACTGTTAAAGGAGAAAATGTTTTGATGCTTGAAGCAGGGGCTCAACAAGTACCAGAAGAAAAGATACTTGGCGCAATTACATTTGGCCAAAAAGAAGCGCAAAAAATTATTTCTGGAATTGAAGAACTTGCCAAGAAGGTAGGAAAAGAGAAAGAAACGTTTGAAGTTCAAGAAGATTCAGAATTAGTGTCTTTAATTGACAAAAAATTTGGAGAGCAAATTCTTGAATTTAGCCGGAACAATGCTTCCAAAGAAGGGGCGGCCAACACTTCAGAAATTAGGCAGGCGATAATTGCAGAAGTAGGTGACCAGAAAGCTTCACTGGTGTCCTCAGCCTTTGAAGAAGTTATGAAAAAGAGAGTCAGAGCTTTGATGCTTTCCGGAAAAAGACTTGACGGTAGAAAACACGACCAAATAAGAGAAATTACAGGAGAAGTTGGAGTTCTACCAAGAACTCACGGTTCTGCAATCTTCACAAGAGGTCAAACACAAGCACTTTCTGCGACAACCCTAGGTTCTCCAAGCATGGAACAACTTATAGAATCGGCCTCGGGTGAGGAGTCAAAACGATATATGCATCAGTACTCTATGCCGCCTTATTCGTCAGGCGAAACTGGAAGAGTCGGATCTCCGTCCCGGCGCGAGATTGGACACGGAGCACTAGCCGAGCGAGCACTTTTGCCAGTTGTTCCAGGTGAAGACAAGTTTCCTTACACAATAAGGGTAGTGTCAGAAGTAATGTCGTCTAATGGCTCGACTAGCATGGCTTCAACATGCGGATCAACGATGTCTTTGATGGACGCCGGAGTTCCTATTACTGCACCTGTTTCCGGAATTGCAATGGGGTTGATAATCAGCGATGAAAATGTAGCAATTTTATCTGACATTACGGGAATTGAGGATGGGATGGGAGATATGGACTTTAAGGTAACTGGAACCTCAGTAGGTGTAACAGCAATGCAACTTGACGTAAAAACAGATAAGCTAACTTTGGAAATTTTAGAAAAAGCTCTAAAACAAGCCCAAGAGGGCAGAGCATTTATTTTAGGAAAGATGCTTGAGGTGATTGGTGAGTCTCGTGCAAAGATTTCTGAATATGCGCCAAAAATTGTTGTAATAAAGGTTCCAGTTGAGAGAATTGGAGAAATAATCGGCCCAGGAGGAAAAATAATTAAAAAAATAATGGCCGAGACTGGTGTGCAAATTGATGTTGAGGATGATGGATCGGTAACAGTTTCAGGGATTGATCAGGATTCAGTAGAAAAAGCTGTTAAAACTGTTGAAGGTATTGTTAAAGAAGTTATCCCCGGGGAGCTTTACGAGGGTACAGTTAAAAGAATCCAACCATTTGGTGCATTTGTTGAAATTTTGCCAGGAAAAGAAGGGTTGGTGCATGTTTCAGACATGGCAGAAGAGTTTGTTAAAGATCCCCAAGATATTGTTAAGTTGGGAGACAAAGTTAAAGTTTGGGTAAAACAAAAAGATGATTTGGGAAGACTTAACTTGACCATGATTGAAGGTGGCAAAAAAAGAGAGCCAAGAGAACCAAGAGGAGAACAAGAGTTTGGTGAAAGAAGATTTGGAGGACGTGGCGACAGTAGACGAAGAGATTCCGGCGGAAGGCGAGGACAAGGAGAGAGTGGTGGCCCTCACTTTCCAGCAAGCCGCTTCATGACACGAGAACAAAAGTCCCGATTTGGTAGGTAGAGGCACATCAAACGTTCTCCAAAAACTACTTCACTAATTTTATATTTTCCTTGGTATAATTTTGTACAGGTAAGGGTAAGTGCCCTGTTTGAAGATGATTTCTAAGTTAAGAGACAACCACAATCTTTCTGTTGCACTAACGATTACTCTTTTTGTTTTAATATTTTTTTTAAGTAGAGCAATACCTGAGGATAAACTTCGAGAGTTGATTCTTGGAACAGGCAAGTTAGGACCTTTTGTATTTATTGTTTTTATGCTGGTTTCATATATTTTAGCTCCATTAAGTGGTAGCCCTTTACTTCTTGTGGGATATTATATCTTTGGCAGCACGGTCGTATTTTATGCAGCCGCTGCTGGTTTCTTGGCAACTGTTACCAACTTTTGGATTGCGCGAATTTGGGGAAAATCTGTTGTGGGTAGTTTGGTGGGCGAGAAAAATATTGAAAAGATGGATGATTTGGTGCGCCATACAGGACTATTAACTTTATTTTTTATAAGAATGTTTCAAGGCGGAATTCACGAGCTTGTTTCTTATGCGTTAGGACTAACATCGATTAGATTCACGCCTTATTTTATAGTTTCCTCGCTTGCAATGATTCCAGGAACCATACTGTGGTATTTACTCTCACTGCGAGTTAAAAGTTCTTTGGAATTTATGGCGCTAACGTTCATTATTGGTTTTATATTTTCAGGGCTTTTTGTTGTTCCACTTTTGGCAACTCGAAAGTTTAGGCGCAAAAGTGAAATAATTGGATAGTCAATATGGAAGGACAAGATACTTTAAAAATTATTTCAAATCTTCGAGAGCAGGTAAACGGTGTTAGTTTACCGCCCGAACTTAAAGGCAGGTTAATTGTTCGCCTTGAGAGGCTGGAGCGAATTGTTGGCACCCCACTTGCCTTTGAAGAGCTTGACAGAACGGCAAACTATATTGACTGGACAGTTTCTTTGCCTTGGACAAAGCCGGGAGACGACATTTTAGATTTGGAATATGCCAAAAAAATCTTAGACAAAAACCACTTTGGACTTGAAGACATGAAAGACAGAATTTTAGAGTTTATTTCAGTAATTAAACTCAATAAAGAAAAAGGAAATCGGACAAAGTCTCCTATACTCTCATTCGTAGGTTTGGCAGGTACTGGAAAAACAACAGTTGCGTACTCGGTTGCCGAGGCACTCGGCAAAAAGTTTTACAGAATACCCTTCGGGGGGATGGGTGATCCACAAGAGCTAAGAGGGCAATCAAAAGTTGTTCCTGAGGCAGAGCCCGGCAGAGTTATGAAGGCTCTTAAAAGTGTAAACGTAAAAAATCCGGTAATCCTACTTGACGAGATTGATCGAGTTGACGAGGAAAAGAGGGCTACAATCATGGGAGTATTAGTTGAGCTTTTGGATCCAGAGCAAAACGTTAACTTTGTCGATCATTATATCGATTATCCCTTTGATTTGTCCGAGGTTTTGTTTATTACAACAGGAAACAACACGACCAATATTGCAACCGCAGTCTTGGACAGGCTAGAGGTAATTCATATGCCTTCATACACCGATGATCAAAAAATTAATATTGGTAAAAACTATATGTTGCCCAAAGTAATTGCCCAGTCTGGTTTGCCGAAAGAAGCGGTTATATTAGACGACAATGTTTGGATCAATATTGTTCGGCCGTTGGGGTTTGACGCGGGAATGAGAACACTGGAGCGGACAATTGATGGAATTGTTAGAAAAGTTGCAAGAGAAGTGGTTGAGGGAAAATTGACTGGTATTCACTTAACTGATCAGAATATAAAGCAGTATCTGCCAAGATAGATGCACGACGAACAACATATGTCGTATTTTTCTATGAGAGTTGTTGTTATTTCCGACACCCACGGCAACATAGAACGAATAAAGCACGTTTTGAGATTCGCGAAGGAAATTAAAGCTGGAGCGATTGTTCATTGTGGAGATTGGGACAATACCTTAGCTATAAAAACAGTAGCCTCATTCGGCATTCCACTGTATGGAGTATTGGGAAATGCAGACATTAGCCCACAAATGGTTGATGCAGTTCGCGAATTTTGCGAAAAAAGCGACGAAGATTTTTTAGAGTTTGAACTTGATGGAAAAAAGATAGGTGTATGCCATTTTCCTGATAGGATAAAAGATATAGATAAAGACACAGAACATGAAAGGGGCATTATTTTTTACGGACATACACACAAGAGCAAGGGCTCGTGGGCTGGTAAAACTAGATTGGTGAATCCAGGTGCACTGGCAAGAACAGACCAGCCAAGTTTTGTTGTTTACGACACGAAACTCGATAATGTACAATTCATTGATGTTAAAGTATGAGTATAAATAAAAGGGAAGAACTTGAAAAGTTAAAAAAAGAGATGCAGGGAGATAATTCCCTTCCTCTTAGAGCAGGGGCCACACAACTTGTTTTCGGGGAAGGAAATCCCAACACAAAAGTTTATTTTATAGGTGAGGGGCCAGGATTTAATGAAGACAGGCTTGGCAGGCCGTTTGTTGGGCAAGCAGGAAAATTGTTGGACAATCTTTTGCAGAGTGTTAATTTGAAGCGTGAGGATGTTTATATCTCAAATATTGTTCGTTTCCGCCCCCCGGAGAACCGCGACCCGTTACCAGAGGAGATAGAGGCCTTCAGGCCATATGTTGATCGCGAAATTGAGATAATCGATCCAAAAATAATTGTAACTCTAGGGCGTTTTTCTATGGGTAAGTTTTTACCAAACGTTAAGATTTCCCAAGTACATGGCAAGCCAAGAAAAATATCCTGGCACGGCCGCGAGATGGTAATAATACCAATGTACCATCCTGCCGCAGCGTTAAGGGCTGGTGCAATAATGCAGCAAATCCGAGAGGATTTTAAAATTATTCCAGAAGTGATTAAAGAGCTGGAAGAAGAGAATAAAAAAGAGGATAATAGTGGAGAACAAATGAAACTACTCTAATTTTCAATTTACAATTTTTAATTTTCAATCAATTCCGATCAAATCAAAATGTTTAAAAATTTAAATTTTCAAATTCATTTCAAATTTGTTTCATGGACAAACTAAGGTTTATTGCAATATCCGGTACAACCGGAGTTACCGAGAATATGTACGTTTATGAATACGGCAACGAGGCTGTTGTTGTCGATTGTGGTGTTGGCTTTCCTGAGGAGGCTGCATATGGCGTTGATTTGGTGATCCCCGATTTTACATATCTTGTACAAAACAAAAATAAAATTAAAGCTATCTTGATTTCTCATGGGCACGAGGATCATATAGGATCCCTGCCCTTCCTGTTTAGGGAAATGCAAGTTCCAATTTATGCAACGGGTTTAGTTGCAGAATTTATCAAAGATAAATTTTCCGATTACGGTCAAGTTCCAAAGATTAATGTTTTTGATCCAGAACGCGACACTTTAAAAATTGGCAACTTTACAATTGATGCATTCCGAGTATCTCACTCAGTTCCCGACGGGGTTGGTTTTTGTATTAAAGTTCCTCAAGGAAAGTTTTTCCATGTTCCAGACTATAAATTTGACTGGACTCCAGTTGACCAAAAGCCTTTTGATGTTGCTAAAGTCGCGCGCTTGGCTGCAGATGGCGTAATTAACGTAGCCTCTGATTGTTTAGGTAGCACATCGGACGGCTATACAAAATCGGAGTATGAGATTGAGAAAACGATTGATTCAATTTTTCAGACCGCACAAAGGAGGATTTTCTTTACTACAATTTCGTCAAATATATCCCGGATGCAGCAAGCGATAAGAGTTTCGGAGCGTTTGGGAAGAAAAGTTGTTTTTATTGGAAGGTCAATTGAAAAGAAGGCGGAAATTGCAAAAAAACTGGGTTTTATCAACTGGTCGCAAGGTACGGTTGTTGCGCCGCGTGTTGCAGAAAAAATGCCAGTTGACAAGGTCACATACATTATTTCTGGAAGTTATGGCCAAATCGGATCTGCACTTTACAGGGTTGCAATGGGAGAGCATACGCTTTTGAACATAGAGCCCAGTGACCTTGTGGTATTTTCTGCTGACCCTGCGCCTCCTGGAACTGATGAGTCGGTAAACTATGTGGTCGATAACCTTATCGAGAAAGGTGCGGAGGTTCACTATTACGACACCCAAGAGGATTTACATGTTTCTGGCCACGGTTCACAAAAAGATATTGAAATGCTTCTTGCTTTGATTCGCCCGAAATATATGACGCCGATCGGTGGAACGATTCGGCACATGAAAGCTTTTTCAAAATTGGTTGGAAGAATGGGTTGGAGACCAGAGGACGTTTTTGAGTTAAGAGCTGGGGAGTCTGTAGAATTTGACAACAAAATTGCCAAGAAGGGTAACAAGGTTCCGTCTCGAAGTGTTCTTGTTGATGGATTAGGCGTTGGGGATGTTGGAAATGTTGTTTTGCGTGACCGGCAAACATTGGCCAAAGAAGGAGTGGTTGTTGCAATCTTAGAGCTTGATAAAAATCAAGGTAGGATTGTTGAAAAACCTGATTTAGTAAGCCGAGGATTTGTTTTTGCAAAAGAGCACCAAGATCTTTTGGATCAAGCGTCCCTTGAATTAACAAGAAAACTAGCAAAGCACGATAGGGTAAATGTGCAATCTTCAAAAGAAACTACAGTTGTTTTTTTGGAACAATACTTTTTTGAGCAAACAGGCAGACGGCCCATGATTCTCCCGGTAGTGGTGGAAGTGTAGGAAAACTACAGACTACAGACTAAGACGATAAGTACGGTAGACGGTAGTCTGTAGACGTCGTTTTAATGTATACTAAATCAAATGCTGCCCGTCTCGCGTGGATTTATACCAATTCCAATATTGATCGTAGGTGCCGTTTTAGCTTTGGTGTCTGTTGGTGGGGCAGTCTACTACGTTTCAGTTTATAGTCCCTCCGAGGCAAGTACAAAAACTGCCACAAGACCTGTTGGATTTACTATCCCAACACCTGCTGGACAACAAGAGCAGCCATCTCAACCGCTAGTCCAACAATCACAGGATGCTCAAGTTCCTGTTGAATCACCCGTTCCCTCTCCACTACCGTCACCCGTTCCAACTCCAGATGCAACAACGCTTACATATAGCAGTTCAGAGGCCGGATATAGTTTTAAATATCCTTTTGGCTGGACAGTTGTCGAAGGGAGTACTGCCTGCGGTCCTGTCTTTTACCCACAAGACACAGATAAAACTTCTCTCACAGTATGTGGATTGAATGCAAACGCTGACGATACGCCTGCTCTAATGGCCGAGCGTGCAATCGGATCGAGTTTATCAAGCCTAGTTTCTAAGAACAGTATGACAGTTGGTAAACACAGTTCAGTAAGGCAGGAAACAAGTATAACTTCAGGACAATACGAAATTGATGTTTTTGTGGGAAATGTTTCAAATAAATCAAAAACTTTAACAGGAACGCTTGCAATTTATTTTTCGATCCAAGACTCTACAAAGATTGAAAGTATGAAAAAACAATTTGATACAATCTTGTCATCGTTTAAATTTACAATTTAGCAATGAAACATTTTAGTCAATTGTTAGTTTTGGCGTTAGTAGTTTTTGTTTTACTTGTTGGAGTAAACTACTATTTAGGAACAATAAATCAAAAAACTATTATCCCTTCTTCTTTGCCAAGTGTGGCCGCAACAGTTTCACCTTCTCCATCTACAGTTAAAATATACAACGTGCCAATAAATTGGCAGACTTACAAGAAAAAGTTTAAAGGGAGAGCGTTTTCTTTTAGGTATCCAACTGGGATTACGATTAATGACGGTGACGAATCTTCTGGAAATATAACTTTGATTTCAAAAGGTGCAAGAATTGCAGAAATTGGTTTGCTTTCACCTTATTATTTTCAAGAGGAATACAAAGATGGTTCGCGGAGGGTTTGGTTTGAAAAACAGTTTAGTAAAAATGCAGGAGAGAAAGTGAGATTGACCTTTTATGATATTAATCTTGCAAACAGCAAGAACTATTTGCAAGTTATAGCAGATCGAGGCAGGGTTTTTGATGTGTCTACAGATACTTATTTTGGAGTCCAAAGCGGCAAATCAGTTTTAGCCTTGGATTTTAAACAACTTAAAAAGGACGAATTTTACACGATCCTACAAACACTTGAAGTTAAATAGTTCTAGCTTCTACTTAAATTGCTTCCAGCTGTGTTATAATCGCATTAATGTCCAGACACAGAAGGGGTCCGTTGTGGCGGCGAGCTTTTGATATAAAACTAAAAAAACACACACTTTTTTCGATTGCTCAGGTTATCTTCTTTTTAGTTGGCGGATTAATAATAATTTCATTTTCCCGCCAAGGAGTTTTACTTCTTAAGCTAAACTCTATATTGCTTGATTATTTTTCCTGGACAGCAATTTTCATTCCCTTTGTTTGTTTGGTTTCGGGATTAATGTTCTCCAAGTTTCACACTCCACTTAACCAACCAAATGTGTTGGTGGGGGGAATTTTGTTTGCAGTTTCAGCAGCTGGTCTAACTCAAGGCGGAATTATGGGGCAGGAAGCCTGGCTTGCAATTGCTGCCTTGGTCACCACTCCTGGCGCTGCAGTTATCTTTTTTGGTGGAGCGCTAATTGGCGTACTTGTTCTTTTTAATGCGTCCCTCGACCAAATAGTTGCCTTGTTCTTATCACTTTTGGTCCGTTTGCGCCACCACATCTTAGGAACTTCCAAACTTGCTTATGCAACAAAACTCGGTGGAATAAAAGTTTCTGGTGGAGAACACCAGTCTCCTGTTGAGTCAAAACAGACTCAGCCTGAAAAAGAAAAGAAGGAGACTATTGCTAATCCCGCTGTAAATCTTCCTGGGGAAAGTGAGATTTGGGATTATCCGCCACTCTCGCTTTTATCCCAATCGGTATCCGGTAAAGCAGATCGTGGAGACATAAAAGCGAATGCTGCGATTATTGAGAAAACCCTAGAGTCATTTGGTGTCCAAGCTAAAGTTGTTGAAGTAAACTTGGGGCCTGCAGTTACGCAGTATGCAATAGAAGTTGCCCTTGGAACAAAACTTTCAAAAATAACTGGACTTGCAAATGATTTAGCCTTAGCATTGGCTGCTCCTTCCGGCCAAATCAGAATTGAAGCACCAATTCCTGGGCGCTCGTTAGTGGGAATTGAACTGCCGAATGGATCTCCTGAGTTTGTACCTCTTAAGCGGATACTTGAGTCTGACGCAATGCGAGAATCGAAAAGCAAATTGACTGTTGCTTTGGGTCTTGATGTTTCAGGCAAACCGGTTGTTGCTAATTTGGCTAAGATGCCACACGCATTAATTGCCGGACAGACAGGTTCCGGTAAATCAATCGCCATTAATACTTTCATCTCAACCCTTCTTTTCCGCGCTTCTCCTAATGAAGTTAAGTTTATTCTGGTTGACCCTAAGCGTGTCGAGCTAACGGGATATAACGGCGTACCTCATCTTTTAGCACCGGTTATAACGGAACCTGAAAAAGTAATCTCAGCACTTAAGTATCTTATGAGTGAAATGGACAGACGATACAAAATGTTTGCTCAAGTTGGTGCCAGAAACGTTGAAAGTTATAACGAAATTTCAGGGTTTCAGGCGCTACCTTACATAGTTTTGGTGATTGATGAATTGGCAGATATCATGTTGTTTTCACCTGTTGAGGTGGAGGATGCAGTAACCCGGCTTGCACAAATGAGCCGTGCAACTGGAATTCATATGGTTTTAGCAACACAGCGACCATCTGTCGATGTTTTAACAGGGCTAATTAAAGCAAACATTCCTTGTCGAATGGCTTTTGCGGTCTCATCTTTGGTTGACTCAAGGGTTATTTTGGATATCCCAGGGGCTGAAAAACTTTTAGGACGAGGGGATATGCTTTTCTTGCCTCCAGACGAGGCAAAACCAAGGCGAATCCAAGGGGCGTATATCTCAGACAACGACACAACAAAACTTATTGAGTTCTTGCGCAAAACCGGAATTGCTCCTCAATACACAGAAGAGGTTACGACACAACCAGTGCGCGCGGGCATAGACACAACCTCTCCCGGCGGAGAGAAGGATGAGTTATTTGATGACGCTGTTCGAGTTGTTTGTGGACACGACAGGGCATCAGCCTCACTTTTGCAAAGAAGGTTGGCAATAGGATATGCTCGTGCTGCTCGGATTTTGGATCAATTGGAGGCAAGGGGGATAGTCGGAGCAGCTGACGGCTCCAAGCCTAGAGAAATTTTGATTTCAAGTTTGGAAGAATATCAGGCAAAAGAAAATAGTAAATAGTAGAAAGCTAACAAAAACAAAAATCTTCTATTAACTATTAACTAATAAATGTATGAAAACTGCTGGCGATATTTTGAAGGATGCAAGAGAGAAACAGGAAAAAACAGTTTCTCAAATTGCGCGTCAAACAAGAATAAAAGAAAGATTTCTTGAGGCCTTGGAGAAGTGCGATTGGACAAGCTTGCCAAACTTTGCAGTTGCTCAAGGGTTTGCAAGAAACTATGCCCAAGCTGTTGGTTTGAGTACGGCTCACGTTCTTGCTCTTCTTAGACGGGATTTTCCTCAGACAAAAATAAAAAGGACCACCTCCGAGATACATCTAAGGCCAAAATCCATCTGGACCCCCAAAACAACTGTATTCGCAGTTGTTTTAATTACTTTATTGGTTTTATCGGCATATTTAGCGCGAGAATACTTTTTGTTTTCGGCCCCTCCAGTACTTGATTTAGAAAGAATAGTTGGTGATTCAAAAATTATTGTCGTTGCAGGGAAAACTTCGTCTGGCGCAATTGTCCAAATTAATGGTAAGCCAATTTTGGTAAATGACAACGGGGAGTTTGAAACAGAAATTCAACGAAAAGAGCTAATAAGCTCAATAATTGAGATACAAGCAGTGTCAAGAACCGGTAAAAAAACTGTTACACAAGAAAAAATACCTGATTAAATTTAATTGACTACTGGGTGGCGGTTATGATAATTTAAAAGTGTGGATCCTGTCCAAATCCTTCTTTTTGTTGTTGCTATTGTTTTAACTGTGATTTTAGTTGCAGTTGGTATTCAGGTGATTTTAATTATTCGTGGTGCACAAAAAACACTAGGCAAACTTGATGGCATTCTTGAGGATGCCGGTTTAATTTCAAAGTCCATTGCGCGCCCTGTTGCTGGAGTTGCAAGTATCATTGAGAATATTAAAGGCATAAAGCGCCTTGTGGAGTATGTTTCCAACAGTAATGCAAAGAAGGAAATTGTAGACTTACCCCGCGATGAAAAAGTAGAGGTGACAACTCACGTTTACACTCCCAAACAAGAATCTACTGGGTCTCATATTCGCGCTATACAAGAGCGTGGTCGTCGTTTTTTCCATAAGGGCGGGAAACCTTTAACTTCTTGACCTCAAATCCAACCCATGGTGCGTGCCAAACAGCATTACTGAGTAGGCTGAGATACAACGCAACTACAGGAAGGTTTTTGATCACGTCAAAAAAACAAAGGAACCAGTTGTTGTTATGAAAAACAACAAGCCTGAAGTTGCGATCATTGATTATAAAAGGCTTGAGGAAATTGAAGCAGTCGAAGCTGTCTTCCGAAGCTTTGAAGAAGCAAAACAAGGCAAGACCAAAGAACTTAAGGGATCTTTAGTAGATTTATGGCATGAAGCCCAAAAGGATTGAGTATTCATCGGAATTTTTCAAATCACTTCGAATCTTTTAATTGAATCACAGTTTCGAGCTTAACAGTATTTTTTTGACTTCAAATCTGGTAAAATCAAGCTTGTCGTGACATCGCGCGATATTCGCCAAAAGTATATTGAATTTTTTGTTAAAAAAGGGCACAAGGAAATTGCCCCAGTTCCTTTAGTGCTTGAGGATGATTCCACTACTCTTTTTACTTCTTCTGGAATGCAACCTTTAGTTCCTTATCTTAAGGGTCAATCCCACCCGGAAGGAACAAAACTTGTTGATTCTCAACCTTGTTTGCGCCTTGAGGATATTGATGAGGTTGGGGATTCGCGCCACACAACTTTTTTCGAAATGCTTGGCAATTGGTCACTCGGGGAGTATTTCAAAAAAGAACAACTTTCCTACTTTTGGGAGTTTCTAACTGAAGAATTGAAGCTTGAAAGGGAAAAACTTTATGTTTCAGTTTTTGAAGGCGGATCAGGAGTTGGAAAAGACGAAGAGACGGTAAAGATTTGGAAAAGTTTAGAAGTTCCCGAGGATCACATTTACTTCTATGGCGTAAAGAAAAATTGGTGGTCGCGTACTGGGACTCCAGACAAGATGCCACCTGGGGAGATTGGCGGACCGGATTCGGAAGTTTTCTATGAATTCACTCAAGTTAAACACGATCCGAAATATGGTGAAAAATGCCACCCAAATTGCGATTGTGGGCGATTCATGGAAATTGGGAATTGCGTTTTTATTCAATACGTAAAAAAAGAAGAGGGAACGCTAGAAGAATTGGCGCAAAAAAATGTTGATTTTGGTGGTGGACTCGAGAGAATAACAGCGGCCGTAGGTGACCAACCTGATGTTTTTGGTGTTGATTTGTTTGAGGGTTTGATCAAGCAAATTGAAACGGATACAGATAGAGAATACGCAGGAGAAAATAAACAGACAATGCGGATCATTGCAGACCATATGCGAGCTTCGACGTTTTTGATAATCAACGGAGTTATCCCTTCAAACAAAATGCAAGGATATGTACTCCGGAGGTTGCTCCGAAGGTCTGCTGTGAAAATTCAGAAACTAAATCCTGACAAAATCGTAAAAGTATTAGTTGAGACTTCAAAAAAGGTTTTGGAAAATTATGATGGGATGTTTGGAGTTGAGAAAGAAAAACAAGTTGGTTTGGTGGGTGAAGTTATAACCACAGAAATTGAGCGATTTGGAAAAACATTAGACAAGGGTCTTAAAGAAGTGCAAAAAATAGACAAAATTAACGGGAAGGCTGCATTTGATTTATATCAAACGTTTGGTTTTCCGCTTGAGCTAACGGAAGAATTGTTTCGCGAAAAGGGACAAGAGATTAAAAGGGAAGAATTTTATAAAGAATTTGAAAAACACAAGGAACTGTCCAGAACTGCAGGAATTGGGGTTTTTAAGGGAGGATTGATTGCTGACACGCCAAAAACTCGCAAGCTGCATACAACTGCACATCTTTTGCAAGCTTCTTTGCGCCAAATCTTGGGAGAACACGTTCAGCAAAAGGGACAAAATATAACCGAAGAACGTTTGAGATTTGATTTTTCGCACAATTCGCCTTTGTCAAAAGAAGAAATAGAAAAAGTTGAAAAATTGATAAACGAAAAAATTGAAGAGGATTTGTCTGTTAGTTATAAAACAGTGACGCTTGACGAGGCAATAAAAGAGGGAGCCCTTGGATTTTTCAAAGAAAAATATAGGGACACGGTAACAGTTTATACAATTGGAGATCCTTCGACTCGTCAAACTCGCGGGTCTCTCTTTTCAAGGGAGATCTGCGGAGGGCCACATGTTGAGCACACAGGAGAGATTGGGAGTGTTACAATAACAAAGGAAGAATCAGCAGGGGCAGGAATAAGAAGGATATATATTAAATTACTTTAAAATTTACAATTTTCAATTTTCAATTTGAAATGAAATACAACTATCTAAATTTTAAAACGTTTTCAAATTTAAGCATTAAAAATTGACTCCGATTAGATCGGAGTTGATTGAAAATTTTAAATTGAAAATTGAAAATTATTTTATATGGTCTTAGGTGGTATTTTCAAAAAAACAGGCGAAGGCCAAGAGCATTATTGGAGTCTTGTTATTGGCAAAAATTGGACAGATGCTGCTATTTGGCGAGTAAATGGCGAAATTGCAGAAATTGTTGCAGAGGGAGTTCCTACTTCTTGGCAGGAGGGGGACAATGAAACTTTAGTAGCTGCGGCGGATAGTTCGCTGTCAAGCGCAACTTCAAACATAACAGAGGAAATTCAAGAACCAAATAAAGTTGTTTTTGGTCTTATGTCTTCTTGGGTTGAGGAAGGTTTAATCAAAAAAGAGTATTTAGGAATCTTAAAGAAAGTTTCTGGGGAGCTTGAACTTTCACCTGCGGGATTTGTAGTAATACCTGAGGCAATTGTTCATTATATTAAAATTAAGGAAGGCGCCCCATTAAACGCTATTTTAGTTGGACTTCTTGAAGACTCAATCGAGGTAACTTTAGTTCAAAGTGGAAAGATTTTAGGGACAACCGACGTTTCAAAAAGTATATCTTTAGGATCAGACGTTGCAGAAGGTTTGGCACGTTTAGCAAAACTTGAACAATATCCATCCCGAATCCTTCTTTATGACCACAGAGTGGGAAACTTGGACGATGCAAGACAAAACATTTTAGAAACAAATTGGGACGAACAAAAAGTTAGTTTTTTACATACTCCAAAGGTCCAAATACTCCCAGAAAACATTGGAGTAATTTCAGTTTCTCTAGCCGGGGGTGCTGAGGTTGGAAATGTAAAACAAGTTGTTGAGGTAGAGGAAGATTTGGGCGCAGAATATGAGTCTAAGACCAAGTCTAAGATAGAAGAAGAGCACGAGGGTGAAGATGGGGAGAAAGAGATGAATGAGGAAAATAAAGAAGAGGAAACAAGGGCTCAAGATTTGGGTTTTGTGGAGAGTGATATCGCCGCAGAAGAAACAGGTAAGTTTGTTGCTCACACAACAGAAGATGTTGAAAGCCACAAGAATGTTGCAGAGCCAAAAGATTTTCCGCAAGTACGTGATAAGGATATAGATACAGAGGAGGAAGAGCATGCGAGTGCTGTTCATGTTAGAAAGAGACCAAACTCACTGGCAATATTGGGCGTTTTAGGGAGATTGTCGTATCCCAAACTTTCATTCGGAGGGAAAGGTGGGCGCTTAATTTTAATTCCAGGGATAGTTCTTTTGTTAATTTTGGTTGGCGGAGGAGCGTTGTATTGGTATTTACCAAAAGCACAAGTTACGGTTTATGTAGCTCCAAAAAAACTAGAAAAAACTTTTGAATTTACTGTTAATCCCCAACTTTCAAGCATTGATAGCAACAACAAAGTAGTACCAGGAATTGTGAAGGAAGCACAGATTTCAAGCGAAAAGACCATTTCGACAACTGGTACAAAAACGGTTGGCGAGCGCTCTAAGGGTAAGGTTACTGTTTTGCATGTTGGTACTCCTGTAACGCTTAAAGTTGGTACAGTTTTATCAGGCCCAAGTGGATTGAAGTTTACTCTAGACGACGAAACAAAAATTGCAACGGGAAGCAGTATAACTAATCCTTCAAAAGCGCAATCAACTGTCACTGCGGTAGACATAGGCGCTCAATATAATTTGGCTAGCAATTCTGAGTTTTCTGTTGGTGCCTCTTCAAAGGCCGAATTTGTTGCACAAAACGATGAAGCGTTTTCTGGCGGTACAAGCCGTTCCGTCTCGGCAGTCTCGGAAACTGATAGAGCCGATCTGGAAAAAGATTTGACGGCAGAATTATTGCAAAAAGGTATGGATCAAATAAAAGGGCTATTAGACGAAAAAGAAACTCCTGTTGACGGTTCATCAAATTTCCAAGTTGGCGAAAAGACTTTTAGCAACAAAGTAGGCGAGGAAAGCTCGACTGTGAAACTTACGCTTTCTGGAAAGGTAACAGTACTTGTTATTTCACAAAACGATATTAACTCGCTTGTGTATGAGAAGCTTGAAAAAGAAATTCCTCAAGGATTTAGTATCGCTCAAGACCAAGTTGAAATAAGTTATAAACCAGTAGAAACCCAGGCGTCCAAAACCAAAACTTCCACCAAAGATAAAAGTAAAGACACAAAAGATACAAAGACAGGAACTCAAGCTAAAGTTTTTGTTGCAACAATAAAGGCTAATTTCTTGCCAAAAGTTGACCCAGTGGACATTGCAAAACAAATTACAGGTAAATATCCGACTGTTGCCAAAAACTATTTGGCCACAATTCCAGGATACACAAGAGCAGAAATCTCATTTAGCTTCCTTTTCCCTGGAAAATTGGGCACACTGCCTCGAGTCGCAAAGAATATAAGTATCGAGGTTTCCGCTGAAAGGTGACAAGATATCTCTTCAAAATTCTATCTTTGGGATTAATGTTTATTGGGCTACTACTAGTCTTTAACGCTTTACTGCCAATTATTAGTTACGAAATTTTTACCTCTGGCAATTTTCAACGCATTGATCTTTTGTCTCCTGTTGGGCAAGGTGTGGTTGCTGGATCAAGTACAGAAAAAACAGAAAACACTCCTATTGATTACACTAAGCCTGCCAATTGGTTTGTTGGTTTGCCTCGCGTCTCCCAGGAAACAACAGCACAAATTAAGTATTATAATCTCTCGATTCCCAGACTTGGAATAAAAGATGCAGTAGTTGAAATAGACGGAGAAGACTTAAAAAAAAGCCTTATTCATTTTAAAGGCACGGCGGTGCCGGGAAGACCTGGAAACACTGTAGTTTTTGGACACTCAACTCTGCCGCAATTATTCAAGCCTGATAATTATATTTCAATTTTTTCGACATTGTCTACTCTTAAAAAAGGAGACGTGATAAAAGTAAATTATGATGGTATAAACTATACTTATAAAGTTGAGGATATGTTTGAGGTAAAACCTACAGAGGTAGAAGTTATGGACCAAATGTATGATGATAGTTATATTTCTTTGATAACTTGCGTACCGCCTGGAACGTACCTTCGAAGACTTGTGGTGAGAGGAAGGCTGGTGCCACCAGGTGGGAATCGTTAGTTGGTAAAGGTGTGGAGCTTGTAATGACTATGATCATACTCGGCGTTGATTATGGAAGATCGAAAATGGGATTGTCGTTATCTAGTGGGAACATAGCTTTTCCATTGAAGGTGATTCGAGTTTCCTCACAACAGAATGCTATTGAAGAAATTCAAAAAGTAGTTAAAGAAGAAAATGCTGAAAAGGTTGTGGTTGGGATTTCTGAAGGAAAAATGGCTGACGAGGAAATTAAGTTTAGTAAGGATTTAGAAAAAGTACTTGGGGTTAAAGTTGAAACATGGGATGAAACGCTTTCAACTCAAGATGCGCAAGAACTCTCGCTTAGTGCACAGTTGCCCCAAAAAAGAAGAAAAGAGATGGAAGATGCATTCTCAAGTACACTTGTGCTACAATCTTATTTGGACGCGCATGGAACAGAAAGCTAGAATACCAGGTCTGTTTAAAAATGTAATTGCCCCAATTCAAGTTTGGCTGTTGTCTCAAGGCAGGTGTGTTGGGTGTGGTCGGGAACTGGCAAGCGGAACGCGAAGTAAAAGAAAAGATGGTAGTGAAAAAGTGGTTTGCAGTTGTGGAAGACTATTTATACATGACTTAAAGAGAAAGGTTTACAGAAGAGCACTATTAGAAGAGGTGCAGATATAGATAAAGATACATATAAGCAAAGCTTGACGCTACGCGATAAGCAAAGCTTGACGCTACGCGATAAGCAAAGCTTGACGCTACGCGATAAGCAAAGCTTGACGCTACGCGATAAGCAAAGCTTGACGCTACGCGATAAGCGAAGCTTGACGCTACGCGATAAGCATAGCTTGACGCTACGCGATAAAGAATTTGCCTCATGCGGAATACCAGGTTCCTCTTTTATCTAATTACCATTGTATTGATTTTAGGTGGATTGGTTGTTGGGTGGAAAGTTACAACTTTACCAGCCAACTCAAAAGACAAGACCCAACAAGATTTCTTGATTGTCAAAGGCCAAGGTGTAGGTCAAGTTGCCTTAAAGCTTAAAAACCAGGGGCTTATTAAAAGCGACTTGGCATTTAAAGTTTATGCAAAAATAACCGGCAAAGATAAAAAAATACAAGCTGGGGAATTTAGAATTTCTCCAAGTTTGTCTTTAGTACAAGTAGTGAGTGCACTTGTTTCCGGGCCGACAGAATTTTGGGTTACATATCCGGAGGGTTTAAGACGGGAAGAAATCGCGATCCGCACAATAAAAACACTTAACATTGGTCAAGATGAAGCTAAAGTTTTTTGGAAAGAATTCATAGCAGCTTCATTTGAAAAAGAAGGGTATTTATATCCTGACACATATCTTTTTTCCCAAAATACCAAAGCTTTAACGGTTGTTGAAAAGTTGTATTCAACTTTTAACAGTAAAGTGACACCCCAAATGAAAGAAGATGCAAAAAAGGCAGGATTAACTTTGGATCAAGTTGTAGTTTTGGCTTCACTTGTTGAGAGGGAGACAAGGACTGACGAGGAAAGGCCTGTTGTTGGCGGGATATTGCTTAAACGAATTGGGGCTGGATGGCCTCTGCAAATTGATGCAACTTTGCAGTATTTTACTGCTACTCAAAGGTGTAAAGATGCTAATGTGCCACTAGATTGCGAATGGTGGAAGCCGCCTGTTGCAGCCGATAAAGAAATTAAATCTTCCTACAACACATATTTAAATCAAGGATTGCCACCGGGGCCGATCTCAAATCCCGGCATATCTTCCATAAAGGCTGTAATTTATCCCAAGGAGTCAATGTATTGGTTCTACCTTCATGACGGCAAAGGAATAATTCATTACGCAGAAACAATGGATGCACACGACGAAAACATTAGGAAGTATATTCGATAACGTTTATGGACACATTGATTGAAGGACTAGAAAACAACGAAGATATAGCTTCACAAAGGTTACAAGAAATCCTGGATAAAAACAGAGATAAGCGCATTGTGGTATTAGGCACAACTTGCACTGGCAAGTCTACTTTAACGAGGAAAATCTCTAACGCTCGTGACATGGACGAGGAGGTTTTTCCACTTTTGACAAAAGAAGAAGCAGATTATGTTTGTCAAACTCCATGGACTCCAGAAATTGGAGAAACAATGGAAAGGCTGGTTAGGGAAAAAGTAAAAGCCGAGGCAGGGAAGCCTCTTTTCGGCACAGTGTTGGTAGATTGCGATCTGGTAATTTATCTGAAGATAAGTGACGAACTTTTAAGACAAAGAACAGTTTTGCGAAATTCTAGCCTTGAGGACGCTAAAAACATGCAAAAAGCAATTGAAGAAGAAATTCAGAATTCAGACGTTTCTGCGATAGAATTTGCGGTAGGCTGAAATACCCTTGACAAAGGCTTAAGAGTATGATTAAATACCCTCAAGCGTACGACAGTACGTAATTGTTTGTTCCGCCCGAAGGCGGAACATTTTTGCGTATTTGTAGTCTTTTTTTGTTTTACCGGCGGACAAAAAATAATGGGTCTTTCCACCAAACGAAAATTTTTAACCAAACCTGATCCCACACTAACTCAAATTGACTTGTTGGCTATTCAAAAGCAGTCATGGCAAACATTTCTTAAAGATGGTATTGGAGAAGCACTTCGCGAGGTAACCCCTATTCCAGATTTTACAGGTAAAAACTGGGAACTGTCATTTGGTGATTATAGAATAAGTCCTCCTGAAATTACTCCTAAAAAAGCTCGAGAAAAAGGAATTACCTATTCTTCTAGCTTGCACGTTATTGCATCGTTATTGAATAAAAAGAGTGGTAAGGTTACTGCTCAAGAAGTTTTTTTGGGTGACGTACCCACAATGACCTCAGAGGCTACATTTGTTGTAAATGGAATTGAGCGAGCTGTTGTTAATCAAATTGTGAGGGCTCCAGGGGTTTATTTTTCAGGCGAAATTGATCAAGCAACCGGACGCATGTTGTATCGGGCGGAAATAAGACCTGTTCGCGGATCATGGCTCGAGTTTGAAGTATCGAAAAATGACACGATTATTGCGCGAATCGACAGAAGAAGAAAAGTCGCAGCAACCACACTTTTGCGTGCAATGGGGCTGACTCGCGACGAGGACATACAAGCAAAGTTTAGGGATATTGATACAGACGAACAACATTCATATATAAATTCTACAATCCAAAAAGATGCTTCTCGAAACAAAGAAGAAGCGCTTCTTGAAATTTACAGGAAGATGCGAGCCGGAGAGTTGGTAGTTTTGGAAAATGCAGAAACTTTGTTTAAGAGTTTGTTTTTGGATCCAAGACGCTATGGCTTAGACAAAGTTGGACGATACAAGATTAATAGAAAACTTGGCTTGGATGTCAAAAATGAGCCAGAAAATTGGACTTTAAGGCTTGAAGATGTTGTTGCAGCATTGCGCTACCTTATTGGTCTTCAAAATGGTGAGGGGAAGGTAGACGACATTGATCATTTGGCAAATCGCCGCGTACGGTGTGTTGGCGAGCTTGTGTTAGCCTCAGCGTTCAGAGCGGGAATGGTAAGACTAGAGCGTTCTGTTAAGGAAAAGATGAGCCTTACGTCCACTGATGATGTTGTAAATCCAAGCGCATTGGTTAATGCCAGGCCATTGATGGCAACTTTAAATGATTTCTTCCGGTCAAACCAACTCTCTGCAATTTTAGATCAAACAAACCCGCTTTCTGAAATTGACAACATTCGGCGTCTTTCAGTTATGGGACCGGGGGGCATTACAAAAGAACGAGCGTCCTTCTCAATTCGTGACATCAACGCATCTCAATATGGAAGAATTGATCCTGTTAGGTCGCCTGAAGGTCCAAGTATTGGTCTTGTTACCTACCTTGCTTTATTTTCTCGGGTAAATGAGTTTGGATTTTTAGAGGCTCCTTATAGAAAAGTAGAAAAAGTTAAGCAAGAATCGAAAACAAGGATGAAGGTTACTAACGAGATAATTTACCTTGCGGCCGACGACGAAGAGCAATATCGGATAACCCACGCAGGTATAAAAATTGACGAAGATGGATTTATTACGGACAAATGGGTTCCGATAAGATTCCAGGGCCAATTTAACGAGGGGCCCGCTGATCAAGTTGACTTAATAGACCTTACCCCACGTCAAGTTGTTGGAACCTCAGCGTCCTTAATTCCTTTCTTGTCGCACGATGAGGCAAATCGTGCTTTGATGGGAACAAACATGCAATGTCAGGCTGTGCCTTTGGTTAATCCTCAAGCGCCTTTGATGGGTACGGGGATGGAAGAGAAAGTTGGATCTGCAATGGCAAGAGTTATCAGGGCAAGAAATGCAGGAACTGTTGTTTTCGCTGACGCAGAAAGAATCGAAGTTGAGGTAGAAGGAAAAATTGAGATAGACGACAAGGAAAGCGACAGAATTAAAATTGAAGGCAAAAAGGAAATTTACTTTTTGAACAAGTTCTTGCGTACTGCACAATCTACGTGTTTTAACCAAAGATCAAAAATAACGGTTGGCGATGTTGTTAAAAAGGGTGACCTTATTGCAGACGGTCCTGCGACAGACGATGGAGAATTGGCCTTAGGACAAAACCTACTTATTGCCTATTGTTTGTTTGAAGGATTAGGGTTTGAGGACGCAATTGCAGTCTCAGACCGCTTAGTGAAAGACGATGCATTAAGTTCAATTCATATTGAAGAGTATGAAGCCCAAGTTGTTGATACAAAGCTTGGCCCAGAGGAGCTAACTCGAGATATTCCGAATGTTGCCGAAAATGACCTTGCAAATTTGGCAGAGGATGGAATTGTAGTTATTGGCGCCGAAGTTTCGGCAAACGATATTTTAGTGGGTAAAATTGCACCCAAAGGTGAAACAGAACTGACATCCGAGGAACGACTTCTTAGGGCAATATTTGGAGAGAAAGCACGCGAGGTAAGAGATACATCACTTCGCGTTCCGCATGGCGAACACGGAGTAGTTGTTGATGTTCAAATTCTAGACCGCGACAAAGGGGATGACTTGGACCCAGGAACCCTAAAGAAAGTAATTGTTAGGGTTGCTCAGATGAGGAAAGTTTCTGTAGGAGACAAACTTGCAGGGCGACACGGAAACAAAGGAGTCATCTCAAAGATTGTTCCGGCCTACGATATGCCTCATTTGGAGGACGGAACTCCAATAGATATCATAATTTCCCCACTTTCTGTTATTGCTCGTATGAATTTAGGACAGCTTTTGGAAGCACAGCTTGCCTGGGTAGCTTCGAAAACTGGACAAAAGTTTGCCTTGCCTGTTTTTGACGAGTTAGCTCCACAGGAGATTGAAGATCTTATGAAGAAAGCTGGTTTGCCGGTAAGTTCAAAGTCCCAACTATACGACGGTCGAACAGGTGAGCCTTTTCAAGAAAAGACAGTTGTTGGCGTTAGTTACATTATGAAACTTACCCACATGGTCGAGGACAAAACTCATGCTCGTTCAACTGGACCATACTCATTAGTTACACAACAACCTCTTGGAGGAAAAGCTCAAATGGGTGGACAAAGATTGGGAGAAATGGAAGTTTGGGCACTTGAGGCACATCGTGCAGCTCATACTTTGCAAGAAATGTTAACTATAAAGTCTGACGACGTTGTTGGGCGAGCACGGGCGTTTGAAGCAATTGTTAAAGGGACTGAAATCCCAGAAGCAACAGTACCTGAATCTTTCAAGGTTTTAGTAAGAGAACTTAACTCCTTGGGCTTGTCGATCGAGCCAAAAGGTGAGATATTAGCGAAGGTCGAAGAAAAAAAAGATATAGATATGGATAAAGATAAGCAAAGCTTGACGCTACGCGATAAGCAAAGCTTGACGCTAGGCGATAAGCAAAGCTTGACGCTAGGCGATAAGCAAAGCTTGACGCTAGGCGATAAGCAAAGCTTGACGCTACGCGATAAGCAAAGCTTGACATCGGATGATAAAGATGAACAAAAGATTGTTAACGAAGCTGAGGTTTTAATGGAGGCTACCCAATAATGGATTTAAGACAACTTGCAGATTTTTCCAAATTGAAAATAAAACTTGCATCCCCTGAGAATATAAGGGAGTGGTCTCACGGTGAGATAACCAAGCCTGAGACAATAAACTACCGAACTTTGAAACCTGAAAAGGATGGGCTTTTTGATGAGAGAATTTTTGGACCTACAAAAGACTGGGAATGTTACTGCGGTAAATACAAAAGAATCAGGTACAAGGGTATAGTTTGTGACAAGTGCGGAGTTGAAGTTACCCAATCTCGCGTTAGACGTGAGAGAATGGGTCACATTAATTTGGCAGTTCCAGTTGCTCATGTATGGTTTTTCAAGGGTGCGCCTTCTAAACTGTCTTTGGTTTTGGATGTTCCTCCTAAAGCACTAGAGCAAGTTATTTACTTTGCACGATACTTAGTTACAGAAGTAAAAGAAGACGGACGAACTAGGGCTGTAAAGAGCATCGAAGAAGCGCTAAAGATGCGTGTTCAAGATATAACACGCGAAGAGGAAGAGGCAGTAAAGAGAATTAAAGAAGAAAAAGACGAGAAGGTCAAGGAACTATCAAAGAAGGTAAAAGACAAAGAGCAACTTGCGCTAACCGAGCAAGAAATTGAGCTTGAAAGTAGAAACAGCTTGGTTGCAGTCAGAGAAGACATAGCCTCAAGAAAACAACGATCAGAGGAGTTGTTTGGCAAACTCGTTGATATAACAAAGAGCGTAAAAGTAAATTCGTTAATGTCGGACGAAGAGTATTCAGAACTAGCCTCCTACGACGCAGCAGACTTCTTTGAGGTAGAAATGGGAGCTGAGGCTGTTATCCAGGTATTGAACAAGTTGAATCTAGACGAGGTCGCAGTTCAAATTCGAAAAGAACTTGAGGAGGTCTCAGACGTTAAAAAGATCAAGTTAACCAAGAGATTAAGATTAATTGATGGAATGAGGAGAGCATCGGTTGACCCTCGTTGGATGGTGCTTAAAGTTCTACCAGTTTTGCCGCCAGATCTTCGTCCAATGGTCCAGCTTTCGGGGGGAAGGTTCGCGACATCTGACTTAAACGATCTTTACAGAAGAGTTATCAACAGAAACAACAGATTGCGGCACTTACTCGAGCTTGGTGCACCTGGAATAATCTTAAGAAATGAAAAGAGAATGTTACAAGAGGCAGTTGATACTCTGATTGACGCTTCACAACGTCAAGCAGCACGCCGTGGCCGTGAGAAACAATACATGAGGTCACTGTCTGATCTTTTGAAAGGTAAACAAGGTCGTTTTAGGCAAAATCTTTTGGGTAAGCGTGTTGACTATTCAGGACGGTCAGTTATCGTTGTTGGACCTGATCTTGAGCTTAATCAATGTGGTTTGCCAAAAGATATGGCTCTTGAGATGTTCAAGCCGTTTGTTCTTCGCGAGATGATCGCTCGTGGTATTGCTCCAAACGTCAAGAGTGCTAAAAACATGTTAGACAGGCGACCTCCCGAGGTTTTTGATATTCTCGAAGAGATTACTAAAGACCATCCAGTTTTGTTAAATCGTGCGCCAACTTTGCACAAATTGGGAATTCAAGCATTTTACCCTGTTTTGATTGAAGGAAGCGCAATTAGGGTTCACCCTTGTGTGTGTTCCGGGTATAATGCCGACTTTGACGGAGACCAGATGGCAGTTCATCTTCCACTTTCCAAGCAAGCACAGGATGAAGCGATGGCTTTAATGAGCCCAGCTAAGAATTTGCTTAAACCTGCAGACGGAAGCTTTATCGCAGCCCCCGCGACAAAAGAAATGGCGCTTGGTGTTTACTACCTGACTTCAGATGAAATTATTCTCGCAGGACAAGAAGTTGAGGGAAAAGTCTTTGCTGATTCAGAGGACGCAATCTCAGCATACCAAAAAGGAGTGATACGTATGAGAGAAAAAGTTCAAGTTAGAGTAAACGGCGAGCGAGTAAGTACAACAGTTGGACGAATACTGTTTAACGAGACATTACCAGAATACCTCCAATTCTTTAACGAGCCGGCCTCAGCTAGTGTTATCAAGGGCTTGTTTGCCAAAGCGCTTGCACAAGGAACCCGAGAAGATGTTGTTAAGATGATTGACAGTATAAAAAATATTGGATTTATTGCAGGAACAGCATCAGGTCTTTCATTCTCAGTGGCCGACGCATTAATTTACCCTGAAAAAGACAAGATGATTTCAGAGGCAGCTGAAGAATTAGTTAAGATTGAAGAAAGCTTCAAGATGGGTTTTGCAACTTCAGAAGAGCGCCGCCGGCTTACCCACCAACTTTGGCTTGATACAACTGAAGAATTAGCAGACCTAACTTGGGATAATTTGCCACGCAACAATTCTATTAAGATGATTATTGAGGCCGGCGTTGGAAGGACCTCTCGAGATCAGGTTAAACAGCTTGCTGCTATGCGTGGATTGGTTGTTGACCCCTTGGGTAAGATCGTTGATCTTCCAACCAAATCAAATTTCCGAGAAGGATTGTCAATCTTCGAGTATGTTACATCAGCTCGTGGTTCAAGAAAGGGACTAACCGACTCTGCTATCAAGACAGCCGACGCAGGATATTTGACTCGAAGGCTAGTTGATGTTGCCCATGACGTTATTATCAGACTTGAGGATTGTAATACAGAAGAAGGAATTCTAATTGAGAAGAAACAACGCGAAAAGCTTTATGCTCCCCGCCTAATTGGAAGAATTGTTGCTCGCGATGTAAAGGCGGGCAATAAAGTAATTGTTGCTAAGGGTGGCCTGATCACTCCCGAGATTATGGACCAAATTGAAAAGTCAGGCATTGAAGAAGTTTTTGTTCGTTCTCCGCTTACGTGTAGCGTCCGATATGGGATGTGTAGTAAGTGTTATGGAGCCGACTTGTCTACGCGCGCAGTTGTTGAGATTGGGACACCAGTTGGGGTAGTTGCGGCCCAATCCATCGGGGAACCAGGAACTCAACTTACAATGAGAACTAAGCACTCTGGAGGTATTGTTGGACTTGATGTTACACAAGGTTTGCCAAGAGTCGAAGAATTATTCGAAGCAAGGATTCCAAAAGTGCTTTCTCCAATCTCTGCCATTCCTGGAAAAGTTGAAGTTACAGAAAGTGAAGATGGTTGGATTGTAAGAGTTAGAAATACTACCACCAAACCAGCAGAAGAGCGAGAATACATCATTCCTTTGACCAATGCATTGCTTGTTAAAGATGGAGATTTGATCGAGGCGGGTAAGCAATTGGCAGGTGGTGCGCTGGATGTCAAAGAAATTCTAGCTGTAAAGGGTTTGCGAGCAGCTCAAGAATACTTGTTGGTCGAGATTCAATCTGTTTACGAATCTCAAGGAATTAAGATTAACGACAAGCACTTTGAGGTTATTATAAGGAAGATGGCGGACAAGGTACAGGTTATTAGTCAAGGCGATACAAACCTTATGCCACGAGACATTATAGATAGAGCAGTGTTTGAAGAAGAAAACGAAAGAGTTTTGTCGGAAGGTGGAGAACCTGCAACTGCACAAATTGTAGTTCTTGGAGTTACCCGCTCATCCTTGTTTACCGATTCATGGTTGTCAGCAGCGTCTTTCCAAAACACCACATCGGTACTTACAGATTCATCGCTTTTGGGAAGAGAAGACAAGCTGATTGGACTTAAAGAAAATGTTATTATAGGAAGACTAATTCCTACCTCTCCCGAGCGTGCTAAGCTTCCTCAAATGACAAAATCGTGATATAATCAATCTTGCTGTGCAAGATTTCATATGACCTTCGGTCAGAATATAGGACGCGAAATTTAAGTTTTAAAATTTCAAATTTTCTAAGGTATGCCAACGGTATCTCAACTAATACGAAAAGGAAGAAAAAGTCTTTCAAAAAAGACTAAGTCTGCTGCGCTTGTTCGCTGGTGGAACAATAAAGACAGAAAATTTTCCCAGTTCTCAAGTCCTTTTAAGCGTGGGGTAGTTTTGCAAGTTCGTACAATGACTCCCAGGAAACCAAATTCTGCTTTGCGTAAGGTTGCAAGGGTTAGGTTGTCAAACAAACAGGAAGTGACAGCCTACATTCCTGGCGAAGGACATAATTTAGCAGAGCATGCCATTGTTTTAGTCCGAGGAGGGCGTGTTAAAGACTTACCTGGTGTAAAATATCATATAGTTCGAGGTAAATATGATACTGGAGGCGTTGAGAAAAGACAAACATCAAGATCAAAATATGGGGCAAAAAGGAGTAAAGGAGCAAGAAAGTAAGCAATGAGAAAAGGTCAAACAGTTTTACGAGATGTAAAAGAAGATCCAGTTTACAGGCATAAACTGGTAACAAAATTGATAAACCGCTCAATGAGGGACGGTAAACGTTCTGTTGCCCAAAAAGAGGTATATCGTGCGTTTGAAGCAATTAAGCAAGAGTCTGGCGAAGAACCACTGAAGATCTTTTTGCAAGCCATTGAGAACATAAAGCCAAATATGGAGGTTAGGCCACGAAGAATTGGGGGAGCAGCCTATCAAGTCCCTACTCCTGTACGCGGACCTCGGAAAGAAGTGCTGGCCATTCGTTGGATGATCCAAGCTGCAAATTCTCTTCCTAACTCTCAGTTCCACACGTATGCGGAAAAGCTAAAAACAGAAATACTGAATGCCCGCAAAGGTGAAGGTGGTTCAATGACAAAAAGAAAAGAAGTAGAACGAGTAGCAGAAAGCAATAAAGCATTTTCTCATTTTCGCTGGTAAATCTTTTGATAAAGTAAAAACTTCTTGACTTACGCCTTTTCTTCGGTAATAATTTATATGTGAACAATACTCAATTTTTGGGTTCCGTTTTTTGTGGTAGATGTAAAACTACTTTGGGAGATGACAAAATAATCTGCAAAGGATTGTCTGTTTACAAATGTAAATGCGGTTTAAAAGTCAGAGCGCTGCTAAAATGTAATTTTTGTAACAAACCTTTTTTTAAAATGCCCTGTCTTGTTAGAAAAACAAATTACTGTTCTTTGGATTGTTATTGGACAGGAACGAACAGAAGCGAATATAAGGTATGTAAAAGATGTGGGCAAGAGTTTAGGGTATCCCAAGTCCTTATAAAGAAGGGGTATGGTTTTTATTGTAGCAAAGAGTGTTGGTTTGGGCTATTTGAAAATGCAAGGAAAAAACTGATATGCAGACAGTGTGGTAAAGCATTTATTGTTACTAAAGCTGTGTTTAAAAAAGGACCGAAATATTGCAGCAAGACATGTAAGGACGATTTTAACAGAGATCATGTTACTAAAATTTGTCGAAATTGCAAGAAAGAATTCAAACTTCCAAGATCTGACGTAAATCGTGGAAGAGGAAGCTTTTGCACTTGGGAATGTTATAAGCACTTTGACGGTGAAACTTATATTGAAAAAACAGTTCGTCTCGAACTGGAAAAAATTAAAATACCTTTCATACAAGAAGCCAAATTCGCAAGGTTCCACGCTGATTTTTATCTTCCCGACAAAAAGACGATTATTGAGTGCGATGGCGAATATTGGCATGCCCAGGAAAAAATCAAAAAGAGAGACTTGCGAAAGGAAGAATTTCTTAAGGATCAAGGGTATAAAATTATCAGATTTAGCGGCCAAGAAATTAACAGAGGAATATTTAAGAAATTTCTGCGAAACATCTGAAAAGTTTAATCCATTTTTCTAGAGTTAAATTCGTGGGTTTAGCGTTACCCGAAAATCCTAATCGTTGAGCGTATTGTATATAAAGTGGTTTACTAATTAACCCGCTTAAATTGTCCTCCAAACGTCTTCCGCTTCTAAAACCTGTTTTTACAAAATGTTCATATTGACTCTTTAGAGACAAGGGCAATAAAGCCTCTGTCTTTTTTGTAATCTTTAATAAAACTGAATCAACTCTAGATATCGGTTGGAAATCAAACTTTGAAAAATGATGTTTTATCTCAAAATCAAACCACGGCTTGTGAAGTATAGAAAATTCCACGTTACCCCAAGCCCCTGAAAGTCTTTTCGCCACTTCTTTTTGCATAATAAGGCACGCTTCTTGCGGTTGATTTTTCCTATCAAGCAGCTTGCGAATAATCTTTCCTTCAACGGAAAAAGGCAAATTGGAGAATATTTTGAAATTCTTTGCGTAAATCTCGAATTTTAGAAAGTCCTGGTTTATTATTTCAACCTGTCCATTTCTATCAAACTTTTCTTTAAGATGACGAGCAAGGTCGGAATCAATTTCAACAGCAATAATCTTACCTGCTTTTAGTACCAGTTGCTCTGTGATTGTTCCTTCCCCGGGGCCTATTTCGTAAACAAGGTCTTGTTTACCAACCGAAGAAAGGCCAACAAGCTTTTTTGCAAGCTTGCGGCTTTTAAGAAAGTTTTGAGATAGTTTGCGGTAGCTCCGCTTGTTGTGAAACATAGCGGAGAACCTTGATGAAGAGTATCATCATGCCTTTCTGTCTTATATTATACCATTTTTATGTTGCGATTGCGCAAAATGTGATATTTTGATAAAATAGGGAAAAGGAAGCGGAAGCTTCCGTTTTTGGGTCAGGAATAGAGCATAGAGCGAAGAGCTTTTTGATCTTTCTTTGCTCTATACTTTATGTTCTAAGCTCTAATTTTTATGGCTGCAAAAAAGGGTGCGTTAATAACAACTACAACTGAAAACAGGCAACTTCCGATTAGTCGGATTCGCAATATTGGGATAATTGCCCATATTGACGCAGGGAAAACCACTACAACTGAGCGGATCTTGTTTGAATCTGGAAAAACGTACAAATATGGCTCAGTTGATGAGGGCACGACAGTTACTGATTGGATGGAACAAGAAAGAGAGCGTGGAATTACAATCGTTTCTGCTGCAATTACAACTTTTTGGACTCCAAAAATAAAGGGCGATATTCCTCAAGAATCACACCGCGTAAATATAATTGATACTCCGGGCCATATTGATTTTACAGTTGAGGTAGAGCGATCTTTAAGAGTTTTGGATGGGGCGGTTATGATCTTTGACGGAAGAACTGGCGTTGAACCCCAATCCGAGACTGTTTGGCGCCAAGCAGATAAATACACTGTTCCAAGAATCTGCGCACTAAACAAGCTTAATTTGATTGGTGCAGATTGGGAAGGGTCAATTTTGTCAATAAGAGAGCGTTTAAATCCCAACGCAGCACCTGTTGATATGCCAATCGGAATTGAACACGAGTTGCACGGCGTCGTGGACCTAATTGAAATGAAAGCCTTCACTTACCAAGGAACGCAAGACAATACGCTTAATGAAGAAGAAATTCCATCCGACCTTGTTGAAAAGGCAGAGAAGTATCGCGATGAGCTTGTGGAAAAAGTAGCAGAATACGATGATGGGGTTTTGGCAAAATATCTTGATGGCCAGGAACTAACCCCAGCCGAGATTAAAAGAGCAATAAGAAAAGGAGTAATCCAAGGTAAATTCTTCCCGATTTTGGGAGGAGATAATAGAATGCCGACAGTTCAGAGGATTTTGGACTCTGTGGTTGAGTATTTGCCTTCACCACTTGACCTTCCTCCTGTAAAGGGTGTTAATCCAAATACTGAACAAGAAGAGGAAAGAAAACCATCAAACGACGAACCTTTCTCGGCGTTGGCTTTCAAACTAAACGTCGATCCCCACATAGGACGCCTTGTCTGGCTTCGTATTTACTCAGGAACTCTACGGGCTGGCTCGGTGATTTATAATACCAACAAGAGAACAAGTGAGCGTGCTGGCCGTTTGGTACTACTTCATGCTGATCAACGAGAATTGGTTGAAGAGGCTTACGCCGGAGAAATTGTTGCAGCTGTAGGACTCAAGGAAACAACAACCGGAGATACGGTTTGCAACGAGGCAAAACCAATAATTCTTGAAAACATTAAATTTCCAGAACCAGTTATATCACTCGCAATTGAGCCTAAAACCCGCCAAGACCAAGAAAAGTTGGGGTATGCAATGAACAGGCTGGGCGAGGAAGACCCGACATTTAGAGTTAAAACTAACCAAGAAACGGGACAAACCATTATCTCAGGAATGGGCGAGCTGCAGCTTGAAGTTTTGGTTGACCGCATGAAACGGGAGTTTAATGTTGAAGCAACAACTGGGGCTCCGCAAGTTGCTTACAAAGAAACTGTTAGAAAAATTGCAAAAGGAGAAGGAAAGTATATTCGCCAAACTGGAGGCCGGGGACAATATGGACATTGTTTACTACGGGTTGAGCCAAAAGGACGGGGTGAGGGCTACGAATTTGTTTCAGAAATCAAAGGAGGAGCAATTCCTCAAGAGTACATTCCTGCAATTGAAAAGGGAGTTCGGGAGGCTTTGGAAAACGGAATTTTGGCAGGTTTTCCAATGGTTGACTTGAAAGTTGCAGTTTATGACGGATCGTTCCACGAAGTGGATTCCTCAGAAATTGCATTCAAAATTGCAGGATCGATGGCTGTCCAAGATGCTGTAAAAAGAGCTGATATGGCCTTACTAGAACCAATTATGAAAGTAGCCGTTTCAACACCTGACAATTTTGTTGGAGACGTAATTGGTGATCTTTCCTCTCGTCGTGCACAAATTTTGGGCACAGAAACCCGAGGGATTTTCCAAGTTATCAATGCGCTTGTTCCACTTTCCGAGCTTCAAGGATATGCAACGTCCCTTCGTTCAATGTCGCAAGGTCGTGCAAGCTCTTACGTTGAGCCAAGCCATTATCAAGAAGTACCAGTAAACATTACTCAACAAATCGTTGGCCAAAAAAGTGGCAACATGCGCGTTGGTCAAAAAGCTTGATTTAAGGCGTTTGGGTACTGAGCCAGCAGATGGTATCCACTCCAGGGACCTAAATCTACAGATACCCGGTCAAGAATAATGGGTGGGACAAC
>MHCC01000025.1 GCA_001816475.1 Candidatus Blackburnbacteria bacterium RIFCSPLOWO2_01_FULL_40_20 | reverse complement strand
GACATTGGGAGCAATAAAGTTGTACTTTTTGTAAACGGGGATCTTACTATAAATAGCAATATTAATTTAACTGATGGTTTAGGATTTTTTGCAGCGATTGTGAGTGGAAATATATTAATCGATTCCACTTTAACCCAAAGTGGAACAGGTTTTGCACTTGAAGGATTATACGTTGCAAATGGAAGAATACGAACCGGACTTGGAACTAGTAAATTACGTGTGCGAGGATCGTTTGTTGGATGGGATAGAATAACGCTTGAGCGAGATTTAGGTAACTCAAATGACGCAAATCCTGCAGAATATTTTGAATACGCACCTGATTTAATCTTTACATTGCCTCCAGAAATTTCAAGAAGGGGAGTTGTTCAAAAAGAAGTCGCGCCCTAAAAGTTATTGGGTTATAGCCCCTTGGGTTGGATTCCAAGTAGCCAAAGGACTTGTTCTTTGCGATATCTGCGGTCGCCTCGGGAATTAATACGTATTGCTGACAATTTTCCTCTTTTGCCCCAACGTTTAATTGTCAAGGGAGAGACACGAAGAATATCTGCTACTTCGCGGACTGTCAGAAGGTCTGGTAGATCTTCGAGTTTAAGTTGCCTTTTAACTTGGGCCATATTCCGCTAATTAAAATTTTAAATAAATAGAACGTAAATCAAAACCTATTAGGCTTTGAAACGTTCACCAAAAGGACAGGTGCTTTCTAGTTAAGAATGTATCAGAAGGATATCAAGAATGTCAAGCCCCGAAAGGCAAGTCGTAGACGAAAAGGATGGTTTTGTGGATTTTGTAGCCCTGGAATTGGTATAATCAACATCGCGCTAGCGATGTTTCATATGAGCAGTTGTGCTACGCGCTATTTTATCGGTCAGAATCAAACTCATGTTCAAAAAAACCATACTATTTTTTGTTTTGGTGTCTTTGCTTTTCTTAGGAGGGAATGTAGTACATGCTCAAACCCAAGATGCAACCCAACTTGTTTTAGACCAAGTAAAACCCTTAAGTAGGTCTCATAGGGAAGAAGGTTTAATAGAGTTGAAGAGTCTTTTGAATGAGCAAGAGCTTGGTGCTCCACTTTTTAATCCATTAAAGTACACAATCCGAACCGGTGTCAACTCGGGAATGCCAATTGATACAGTAGTACTTCTTCTTTTACTTCCGGTTGTTGCTGCTGTGATCTCAGCAGCACGCCATCTTGTTGGAATTCAAGGGTTCGGTATATTATTGCCGGCTGCCTTGTCCGTTTCATTTGTCGCAACGGGTCCCGTTGTTGGAATCGGGTTGTTCTTGGTGATTGTTTTTATTTCAACGGCATTTCGTATAATTCTGCGCAAATTAAAAGTAAAACTCCAATATTTACCAAGAATGTCATTGATATTGTGGCTCGTAGTTTTGGGAATGATAGGAATACTTTTTTCAGGACCACTTTTGGCAAAATACCCGGACATTGTTAACATTTCTATTTTCCCTGTTTTAATTTTAGTGCTTTTAGCAGAAGACTTTGCAAGAGTTCAATTGGGCAAGAGCGTTCGTGTTGCAATTTCTTTAACTTCTGAAACCTTATTTTTAGCGCTCATGTCTTTTGCTATTTTGCAGCTTGAGGCCATTCAAAGGTTTGCACTTCTTAATCCAGAAATCTTGTTTATTACTGTTGCCATTTTTGATATTTTCTTGGGAAGATATGCAGGACTTAGGTTGCTGGAGTTGTGGAGATTTAGGAAACTTATACTTAGCAAATAAATGGCCATTTACAATTTTCAAACTGTTTGGAATTTGTAAATTGAAAATTGAAAATTATGAACATATCCTCAATTCTTGGCTTAAATGCCCGTTTTTCTTTATACTCTTATCCTTACAATACAAGGAAGGGTAAAAAAATTGCTGGCTCAAAACTTTTAACAAAAAAAGTACTTTTAAAGGTGGGGATTGCAACGCCAAAAGTTTGGGCGATATTTCGTAAACCCCAGGGTGTTTACTGCTTTAACTGGGCAACATTGCCCGATTCTTTTGCTTTTAAACCAACGCGAGGCTTGGGCGGAGAAGGAATAATAGTTGTCAAGAAAAAGGCTAGAGACGGAAATGGCTGGATAACAACTCAACGCAAAAGAGTTACGCCCGACGACTTGCAACTTCACGCCCTTGATATTCTAGAGGGCGCATATAACTTTGACGGAATTCCAGATGTTGGGTTTTGCGAGGAATATGTTCCGCGCCATAAAGCTTTTCGAAGGTTTGCTTACCGTGGGACGCCAGATATTCGAATCATAGTGTTTAACAAGATTCCGATTATTGCAATGCTAAGGTTGCCAACGAAGGAGTCAGGTGGACGGGCAAACTTGCACCAAGGTGCCATAGGGGTAGGAATAGACATAGCAACTGGTATTACAACTCACGCGGTGCATCACAAAGAATCAATTCGTTTTAAACCAGGGACAAAAAGAAAACTTCACGGAATTAAAATTCCTTTTTGGAATCAAATATTAGAGCTAGCTGTAGAAAGCGGAGACATCTCGGGTCTTGGGTATTTGGGGGTGGACGTAATAATTCATCCCGAAAAAGGTCCGATGATTCTTGAGTTAAATTCTGCTCCGGGCCTGGAGATTCAACTTGCCAACATGACAGGACTCCGCCGCCGCCTTGAACGTGTAGAGGGATTAAAAATTAACAGCCCAGAACACGGTGTAAAAATGGGCAAGGCTTTGTTCGCATCTTCTCTGGCTGCTCGGGTTAAAGCAGAAGAGGAGGGATATAAAACGGTTGAAATATTTGAAAGTGTAAAAATTCGCAACAAGAGGGGTAAAAAGGTCTTGGTCCCGGCCAAAATTGATACTGGTGCAAAGTCTAGCTCAATTGATATAAAATTAGCAAAAGAGTTGGGGCTGTACGACGCGGACAATATACTTTGGAAAAGAACTTTCAAAAGCAGCTTAGGAAAACAACGCCGGCCGGTTATTCAAATTACTTTTTGGTTAAAGGGAAAAAGGATTGATACGACAGCAGGGGTAAGTGACCGAAAAAGGCTAACAAAGCCATTTATCGTTGGCAGTAACGATTTAACAGGCTTCTTGGTTAATCCCACACCAATTCACAAAAATGAGTAAACAAATTCTAGTTATCACTGGGGGTAGTAAAAAACGACTTGATCCATTTAAGGAAGCAAGTGGCCGTCTTGGCGTCGATTTAACGACAGCCTCTTTCTCGGAATTGAGTTACATTTTGAATGATGGAAACTTCAAACTCAAAGTAAATGGAGTCGACGTTGCGTCCTACGGCGTTGTTTATATTCGCTTAGTGGGAAAAAGGAGAGAGGACGCGATACTTTTAACAGAATATGCAAAAGATAAGGGGATTAAAGTGTTGGATACTACGCATTTAAATCAAGGAGTCTTGCCAAAATCTTTAGAAATTAAGAAATTATTTGAAGCCGGAGTTTTGGTTCCAAAAACATATTTTGGACGGGTTTTGGATATTTTTGAAAAAGGCCAGGAAGTGCTTGGAAAATGGTTTGTTATAAAAAGCACAAGCGGTAAACGAAGTAAGGCAGTTTGGTCTCTCAAGACTAAAGAAGAAGCAGAAATATTGAAAGCAGATCTTCTTAAAAGGGAGGAAAACGGCGAGAGATTTTTTGCACAAAGTTTTGTGTATGCTTCACAAAGAGAGAGATATTTTGTCGTAGGAGACAAGATAGTCGCGGGGATTACAAGGCCAACAATTTGGAGAAGAAGGTTTTTAGAGAGGGTAAACGGAGAAATGCCGGAGGGAAAAAGGGAACCAATTGTGCCGATTCCTGAGAATGACGCAAAAATTACTTTATCGGCAGCCCGGGTAGCGTCTTTGGAAATTGCGGGAGTTGATGTTGTGCATGACGAGGTTTCTGGTGAAACCTTTATTTTGGAAGTAAATTCCGCGCCTCGCTGGGAAGGTGTGTCCCACGATGCAGGAATAAACATTGAGGAAGAGATTGTAAAGTACTTGGCAAGTCTTTAAAATTACAGTGAAATCTGCACGTGCGGAATTGACTGTACAGTTAAAAGTGGGTAGAAGTGAGGTTAGATTATTATTTAACCTCGATCTTGGCTTCCTCTCTAATCTTACCCGCTACGGGCAGGAGCGATTTAACGGGACTTCCGCGAAAATATTATTTGACTTCTATTTTCGCTCCAGCTGCTTGTAGCTTATCGATTGCTACCTTTGCATCTTCTGCCTTTGCGTCTTTTAGAACTTCTGCAGGAAGTTTTTCGGTCATATCTTTTGCTTCCTTAAGTCCTAAATTTGGATTTATTTCTCTCAAAGCTTTGATAACCCCGATTTTGTTTGTACCTGCATCAGTTAAAACTACTGTTTGGCTTGCAGCTCCTGCACCTGAGTCTGCTGCGGCTTCCGCTGGTGCCGCTCCTGATGCGGCAACTGGTGCCCCCGATATAATTGGGGTTGCGGACACGCCTAAGCGATCTTGCAAAGCTGTAACCAATTCAGAAAGTTCAAGAACTGAAAGTTCTTCAATGTCTTTTGCTATTTTTTCAAGTTTACTTGATAATTTTGTGTCTTTTTCGTCTGCCATAATAGTCACCACCAGTCTAATAAATTTTTAATTTGAAATTTTAAATTTTCAATCAAATCTAAATGACTAAATTTTTAATGTTTAAAAATTGAAAATTAATCCATTCGATAAACTCAGGATTAATGCTGAGTGTAATCGAAGCATTAAGATTTTAAAATTGAATTCAAATTTCAAATTAAAAATTTCAAATTTATTTATTGAGTGTTTTTTGTCTTTCGCTTAAAATATAAACCAGCTTTTGCAAATTACCATTTAAGGTTCCAACTAAGGAATAAGAAGGACCCGCCATCACTCCAACCAATTTTCCAAACAATACATTCTTCCCGGGAAGCTTCGAAAGTGCCATCAATTTTTCCGGCATGAGAATTTCGGCATTAAAAATACCAAACTTAAGCTTTGGCAATTCAGTTTCAGTGATTGATTTTCCAATCACTTGAAGCGGAGCAATCTCATCATCTGTGGCAACAATAAGTGCGGTTGGACCTTCCAACAACTTTTCAACCTCGCTTTTATTAGCAACCCCTGCTTTCTTGAGCGCTAATGCAATTAGCGTGTTCTTGGCAACAACAAATGAGCCACCCATTTTTGTAACCTTTTGGCGCAGTTCATTAAGTTGTTTTGTACCCATTTTTTGGTAGTCAACAACAGTAATGCTTTTTGCGTCACGGGTTAAATTTGCAAGTTTTTCAACGACGATTGGTTTGTCTGATTTTTTCATAAGATTTCCACTGATTATGGCTGATTTTCGCCGATCAAAAAACCTCGGCTAAACCGAGGTGTGAAATAACTGTATTCTTTGACTGAATACTGTTTTTACCTCGGTAGTCCTTCGACTTCGCCACGCTAAGCGTGGCTTTGCTCAGGATTGACCTGCACTAGTCTCAAAATTATCTCGACGAAGGGTTTTATCCCGAGCTCGCCGAGGGGCTACTGTCTTTGGCTATGTTAAGAATTATATCTGCTTTTGATTTATTTTGCAACTTTTGTAGCTTTTTGATAAAAAATCAACAGTGCTGCAGTGAAAAAGATTTCCTGGTAGTTATTGACTATGCTTTGTAATAAAATTCCGACTACGCCGGGCAACCGTTTTACAATTTCGGACGGCAGGAGTGTGTAAATTAACATGAATATGGCCAAAGGGATAACGAAATTGAAGTGTCTAGCGCTAAAGCCCACACTTTTTTTAATTGAACTCAGCAGTCCAAATTTTTCGATAGAAAAATAAATTGGAGTAAAGCTCAAAAAAGTGCCAATGAGCGAGATTGGAACCAAGTACTTCCACATGCTTACGTTGTTGACATCTTTAATAAAAGCATCAAAATCAATGTTTTGCGGGCTTGCGATTATCGCAAATAGAACAACAAAAATTACCATAACTAGAAAAAGCAGGACTGACGGAATAATCAATCTTTTGGCGTTTTGTAGTGTTGTTGACAAGATATTACTTAACTCCAATTTGCCTTGTTGTTTTTGAAGTAAGAAAAATGGCATTGACAAATAAAAACCAAGAAAAACGGGTAGAAGTAAAAGCACCAAAATTTCTACAAAGCCACTAATTGTCGAATCGCCCAGCAAATCATTAATAGAGGCGGTGAGGTAAAAAATAAGGCCAACCAGGAAAACTTCCCAGTTTTTGTTTGCAAGCGCAAAACCCTGGCGGAAACTTTGAAGAATAAGATTTTTCATATAGGGTTTAACTTTCGGGCCAGAGTTGTTTGCCGGACCTATTGTCAATTACTTTTATCGCATCTACGGCACAACTTTGAGCCGCTTCAAGGATTGTTTTTTTGTTATCTTTAATTGGGGATTTTAAACAACTTTTGAAATTTTTATCAAGCTCGAATGAATCGGGAGCAATAACAGAGCATGTTCCACAGCCAATACAAGTTTCTTGGTCAATTTCTATCTTTAATTCTACTGTCTCTCCAGTAATTACTTTACTTTTTGCCATCGTTGAAATATCTTTCAAAATGAATTTTACCAAAAGAATCGGATAATTGCGAGAGTGAGCTGTTAACTTCTTCAATCATGGAGCTGTTTCCGCAAAGGTAAAGGTTGGGTTTTTGAGGAGCAAGTTTTTTAACAAGGTCAACAACATATTCCGTTACGTGTCCTGTTTTCCCAGGCCATTTCTCTTCAGGCTTTGACAAAACTATCTCAAAATCAAAATTGTCGTAGTTTTTATGCCAATTTTCTAATTCCTTTTCAAATACAATATCTTTTATAAATCTTAAACCCCAAAGGAGATAAACTTGTTTTTGTTGTGGTAAAAGCTCTTCTATCATTGGTCTTACCGAGGCCATCCCACATCCCGTTGCGACCATTATATAAGGCGAGTTTGCCTCCTCGAGGTAAAAGTGCCCCGCAGGTTTTGTGGTCTCGATCTCGTCACCCGGTTTTAAACAAGTCATCAATTGGCTTCCCGGGCCTCTTGGGGTCGTGTCAATAAAAATTTCCCAGCTTGGCAAGGTTCCAGGGTGGGTGGCGATTGAGTAGCTTCGAAAAGTGTTTTCGGCAACCCTTACGTTTGTAAACTGACCAGTTTTGAAAATAAATGCAGGATCTTGTGTCTCAAATTTCAATAAACGAAATTTGTAATTTAATTCCTGGTTTGTGATAACTTTGGATTTTATGAAACTATTTGCCATTTCTGCAAGGATACTATTGAAGATAGCTTAAAAACATTTCCGTGTCAACCCATTTTTCCACTTGACAAATACTCATCTAACTCCTACCATACCAGTAGGAGTTATCCCACTTCCTCCGATCTGATCGGAGTACGTTGGGGACAGGTCTATGTTGGCTTTATCACGCAAAGTTGATTACGCACTTATTGTTACTTCAGAACTTGCTCGGCAAAACGGCAACTACATGTCTTCTTCAGATATTGCAAAAAAGCACGGGATTTCTGCAAAGTTTATGGATCGGGTATTGTCGCTTCTCAAAAATGGCAAAGTGGTTATTTCTCATGAAGGAAAACTCGGCGGATACAAACTTTCAAAAGCAGCAAACAAAATATCTGTACTTGAAATAGTAAAGGCTGTTGAGGGGCCGTTAATTTCTCCAAATTGTGCTAAGACTGGGAAGTGCTTTGGGAAAGGCTGTAACCACAAGATTGTTTGGACAAAGGCACGGGAAAGTTTGGAGAAAACTTTTGAGTCGTATTCTCTTTCAGATTTAATTTAGCATATGGAAAACAATTTAAACATCACTGGTCTAGTGGTAAACATTGAGAGCAAAAAAATACTCAATGGTATTTCACTGACTGTAAAACCCGGTGAGGTGCATGCAATCATGGGTCCGAACGGGTCAGGCAAGTCAACCTTAGCTTATGCGCTTGCTGGCCACCCGAGTTACAAAATAAAAGCTGGCGGCATAAAGATTGGAAACAAGCTATTAAGTACGCTTTGTCCTTGCGAGCGTTCAAGGAGTGGTTTATTTTTGGGATTCCAAAATCCGATTTCAATCCCCGGAGTTTCTTTGGGTAACTTTTTGCGCACGGCTAAATCTGCACGCTTGCGAAAAAAAAAGCTCGACCTTCTTGCTTTCCAAGAAGAACTTGAAAACACATCGGACGCACTTCGTTTGAATAAAGCGTTTCTGGAAAGACCAGTTAACGATGGTTTGTCCGGGGGAGAACGCAAAAAATCTGAAACTTTGCAGCTTGTTTCATTGGGCGCGAAATTTGCAATTTTAGACGAACTTGACACTGGGCTGGACGTAGACGCATTAAAAATAATTTCAAAAGTGCTTAAAGACGAGGTTGAAAAAGGGCTTGGTGTAATTTTGATAACTCACTACTGCCGAATCTTGGATTATATAAAGCCGGACAAAGTTCATATTTTGGTAAAAGGGAAAATAGTTGAATCCGGTGGTTTTGAACTGGCACAAAGAATTGAAAAAGATGGATACTCAAACTTTGACTAACGAAATTTCCTCAAGAAAGAAGAAAATAATGCTCAAGCCGGAAAAGGGTATTTCCTCGAGTCTGGTTGAGCAAATCTCCGATTATAAAAGCGAACCTGAGTGGATGCGTAACTACAGATTAAAGAGCTTTGAAGTATTTAAAGAAAAAAAGATGCCCGCTTGGGGGCCGGATTTATCGGGCGTTAACTTTGATGACATTTACTACTACTCTCAATCTTCCATAGGTGAAGCAGATAGTTGGGAGGAAGTTCCCAAGCAGATTAAAGATACTTATGTAAAACTGGGAATTCCGGAGGCAGAGCAGAAATATCTTGCAGGTGTTAAAGCCCAATGGGACAGCGAAGTAGTTTACGGTTCTGTTTTGAAGACGTTAAAGAAAAAAGGTGTCGTTTTCATGAGCATGGACGAGGGATTGGAAAAGTACCCGGATTTGGTCCGGCGCTTTATCGGATCTGTAGTTCCCCCAGAGGACAATAAATTCGCAGCCCTAAACAGTGCAGTTTGGTCAGGAGGAAGCTTTTTGTATGTTCCTAAAGGGGTAAAAGTCGACATGCCCCTGCAAGCATATTTTAGAATCAATGCTCGTCGGATGGGTCAATTTGAAAGAACATTAATAGTTGCGGACGAGGGAAGCTTTGTTCATTATCTTGAAGGTTGTACAAGTCCAATTTATACAAGTAACTCACTCCACGCCGGAGTTGTTGAAATAATTGTCAAGAAAGGCGCTCGAGTTAGATATACGACAGTCCAAAATTGGTCGAAAAATGTTTATAACCTGGTTACCAAACGCGCAAAGGTCGAAGAAGAAGGGATTGTCGAATGGGTGGATTTCAATGGTGGTTCAAAAGTGACGATGAAATACCCGTCGGTGTATTTAGTTGGCAAAAAAGCTCGAGGAGATGTTTTATCTTTGTCAATGGCAGGCGCAGGGCAATACCAAGACACTGGTGGAAAAGTATTGCATCTTGCATCTGAAACCTCATCTCGGATTATTTCAAAGTCTATCAGTTATAAAGGTGGAAGAACAAGCTATCGGGGACTTGTTAGGGTTGCAAAGAACGCAAAAGATTGCAAGGTAAAAGTTAATTGCGATGCCTTGATCCTGGACAAAAAATCTCGATCTGATACGTATCCCGTAATGAGCATTTTGGGAAAAGGTGCTTTCGTTGAACATGAGGCCTCGGTTTCAAAAATTGAAGAAGAAAAGCTTTTTTATCTTGAGTCACGAGGCTTGGGCAAATCCGATTCAGAGATGATGATAGTGAATGGGTTTATTGAGCCTATCACGCGGGAGATACCTTTTGAATATGCAATTGAGCTTAATCGTTTAGTAAAACTTGAGATGGAAGGATCGATGGGATGAGAATTTTGGAGGGGAAAAACAAAGTTGTATTTGACGGCACCAGAGGCGGAAGCTTTCAAATTGAAAGGAATGCTTCCTTGGTTTATGTTATAGATTTGAACAAAGGCGAAAGAAACATCCTAATAGAGATAAACCTAAAAGGTGAGTTTGCACAAGCTCGAGTTTTGGGTGTTTTTAACGGGTCCGGCAGTGACAAATTCCATTTAAACATTGTTATACACCACGACGCTTTAGACACTCGAAGCGAGACGCTTGTAAAAGGAGTATTAAAAGATAGCGCTCAGTGTATATTTTCCGGCCTTGTGGAAATTGAAAAATCTGCCTCAGGCACAATTGCGTCCCTTACCGAGCGCACTCTACTTTTGTCAGATGCGGCAAAAGCAGAATCGTTGCCATTTCTTGAGATTAAAAATAACGATGTATCAGTCAACCATGCAGTGACTGTTTCAACGCTCGATAAAGAGCAGCTTTGGTATTTGCAATCAAGAGGTTTAGATACCCACTCTGCGCAACAGTTGATAACAGAAGGTTTTTTGGAAGAAGTTAGAAGTAGAATGCCGAAAAAAATTGAAAATTAAGCTTAGAAATGCAAAATTTACGTAAAGATTTTCCAATACTAATAAAAAACAGTCTTGTCTATCTTGACTCTGCTGCTACGTCTTTAAAGCCTCAACAGGTAATCGAGTCGGTTGCATCCTATTACTCAGAAATCGGAGCAACAGTTCATCGAGGCATTTATAAATCTTCAGTCATAGCAACAAACCTTTATGAGAACACTCGTGACCAGGTTGCCAAATTTATCGGCGCAAATTCCGCTCGCGAAATTATCTTTGTTCGCAACACTACAGAAGCAATAAATTTAGTTGCTTATACTTGGGGTGAAAAAAACACACAAGAGGGTGACGAAATTATTACAACAATTATGGAACACCACAGTAATTTTGTTCCTTGGCAGCGCCTAGCAGAAAGAAAAAAGGCAAAGCTGAAAGTGGTTGGATTGACAGAAGACGGCCATCTTGATATGGAAAATTTCAATAGATTACTATCAAAGCGGGTTAAGCTGATTTGTGTAACTGGGGTATCAAATGTACTCGGTACAATTAATCCGATTACAAAAATTACTCAGGCAGCAAAGATGGTTGGTGCAAAAGTTTTAGTCGATGGAGCGCAAATGGCTCCACACATGAAAGTTGATGTCGAAAATTTAGGTTGTGATTTTTTTGCATTTTCAGGACACAAAATGTTGGGGCCGACCGGCATTGGGGTTTTGTGGGCGAGAGAAGAATTGTTAAACGGAATGGAACCATTTTTGTCAGGTGGTGGAATGATAAATGAAGTTACCGTTGGCGATACAACTTATGCAGATTTACCACTAAAGTTTGAAGCGGGAACACCTAATATTGACGGCGTAATTGGGCTTGGAGCGGCAATTGACTATTTGAACAAAATTGGGATGGAGAAAGTGAGATCTTATGAGGAAAAGTTGGTAGAATATGGGACAGGGGTGATAGGGGAAGTAAGGGGTGTAAGGGTGTTTGGACCAGAAAAAACAAATTTGCGGGGCGGAGTTATTTCGTTTACGGTTGACAAGATCCACCCTCACGACCTGGCGTCAATTTTGGATGAGCAAAATATTGCAATTCGTGCAGGGCACCATTGCTGCATGCCCTTGCATGGTAAATTAGGGGTTACATCAACCGCCCGAGCAAGTTTTTATATTTACAACACAAAAACCGACGTTGATCGACTTGTTGAGGGAATTAATAAAGCAAAGAAAATATTAAAATAATTAGAAATGTCATCCTGAGCAACGCGAAGGACTTCTAAACTCGTTTCAGAATTTTCTCGGACAAGCCAGAGATTCCTCGCAGAGTTTACACTGAGCTTGTCGAATGTGCTCGGAATGACAAAACGACAATGGACCTTTATAAAGAATTACTAATTGACCATTGGAAAAATCCGAGAAACTTTAAACGGTTAAAGCGGGCAACAAGCAGGGTAAAACTTGTCAATCCTCTGTGTGGTGACAAAATGACTTTAGAGCTAAAGGTTGAAAATGGAGAAATCGCGGACGTGGGTTTTAGCGGAACAGGTTGCATTATTTCTCAAGCTGCAGGCAGTCTTTTAACTGAAGAAGTTAGGAAACTTAAAAAGCTGGACAAAATATGTAAAATAGATGAAAAGGAATACTTTAAAATTTTAGGAACGAACGTTGTTCCCGGACGCAAAAAATGCGCACTTTTAGCATATCAGGCATTAAAAAAAGCACTGGAGGGAAATGGAAGACAAAATACTTAGGGCATTAAAAAAAGTAATAGACCCAGAACTTGGAATAAATATTGTAGACTTGGGACTGATTTATAAAGTTGGCCAAAAAGATGGAGTGGCCAATATCTTGATGACTCTTACCAGTCCGGGCTGTCCGTTGGCTGGGACCTTCAAAGAACAAGTAACTGATGCTGCAAAAAAAGTTAAAGAAGTTAAAAAAGTAAAAGTAAAACTTACTTTTAATCCCCCCTGGACTCCTGACAAAATTTCAAAAAAGGGAAAGTTGGAGTTGGGGACTTACTTCTAACTTTCTGTAAACCTTTGATGTGCTACTTCGATATATCGAAATGATTAGCGGCGTCTTTTCCTTTCCAACCCACTGGCATATTTTTTGCAAATTTCACCCAAAACAAATGAAGCATTCATCCTCTGGCAATTTCGACATGATATCTATCAATATCACTTGGATTAAGATTTAAAAATGAAAATGATTTGTGGGAAATTATGCCAATGCGATCTTGATTCCGGGGCCCATTGAGGAAGAGATTGAAGCTCTTTTAATTTGTTTTATGCCGATTGAGTTAACTACTGCTTTAATGTTATCTTCAATTTCATTTTCTGGTTGATTTACCTTTCCAACAACAGTATGGATTAAGGGTGCAGACTTTTCTGTCTTTATGTTCAATAAGTTTCCTCTAAACTTTTCTGCAGCTTTCTCAGGATTGTCAATTAAAGTTCCATTTTTAGGATTTGGCATCAGGCCTTTTGGTCCAAGTAATTTGGCAAATGGAACAAGTTTTGGCATCATCGCCGCTGAGGCAAGCAATACATCAAAATCTACTTTTCCGGCTTGTAGCTTTTTAACAGTGTCGTCTGAGGTTATTTCAACTCTTTTTGATTTTCCGGTTGAGTGGGGAAGTTCCACTTGAGCGTTTACCTTGTCTTTTACAAGAACAATATGAAGTTCGACTGAGCCTGGGAAGCTTGAAATCGAGGTTTCCTTAACTAATTTCGTTGCATCATCAAGGCTGTACGTTTTTTTAGGATCAACTTTAGCACGTGCTGCTTTGTACTTTTTTCCACGTGTCCTGGCCTTAGTTGACTTAGTCATTAAAGGCTGTTTACGTGTAACTTGTTCCTCGACAACCTTTTCTGGCGCGCCTTCAACTATTTTTACGCGTTGCCCACCCTTTAGCCCGGAGATATGAACTTTTTTCTTGTCTGGTTCGCCCCCTACGGCGTGTATTTTTGTTTTACCCATTTTTTGTCTACTGTCTACCGTCTACAGCAATGGCTGTAGTCAGTAGACTATTAGCTTTCTACTTTAACTCCCATACTTCGGGCGGTACCTTCAACAATTTTCATTGCTGCCTCAATGCTAGTTGTATTTAAGTCTGGCAACTTTTTCTCGGCGATCTTTTTAACTTGTTCTTTGTTTAATCTTCCTGCTTGAACTTTTCCAGCTTGAGCACTGCCTTTTATTCCACCAAGTTCTTTTTTGATCAACTCAGAAACTGGTGCAAGCTTTGTTTCGAAGTCAAAAGTTTTATTTTCATAAATTGTGATAACAACAGGCACGACGTTTCCCTTCATACCTGAAGTTCGATCGTTATATGCTTTCACAAAATCCATAATAGGAATTCCGTGTTGGGCTAAAGTCGGACCCAAAGGAGGGGCTGGAGTGGCCTCTCCGCCTTTTAAGTTCAACTTAATCATGGTTTTTATCTTTTTTGCTGCCATACTTTCAATTTTTCCTCTGCAGCCCTTAAGGCTGACCTACCATTACGGAATTCACCCTCTAAAACTTCCGTCCTGTGCGTCATTCCATGTTCGTCAATCCGGTCGATTTGGTAAACAAAATAGCGTCGTTTCCTAAACGGCCAAACGCCATGCTTTTCTCCCAAAGCTTCTACTTGTAATTTTGGCCCTTGTTCAGATTTTGGTTCTTGTTCGTGCATGTGACATGATCACAGGCAGGAAGGTGACATTTAAAAATTGAAAATTACACTTTTCCAATTTGCAGGAAGTCCAGTTCAACTGGAGTTTCCCTCCCGAATATAGAAACCAGTACCTTGACTTTTCCTCGTGTTTCGTCCATTTCGCTAATTGTTCCCAAAAATTGAGAAAATGGACCGTCGGTAATTCTTACAGCTTCACCAACAGAGAAACGTACTTTGTAACGGGCAGCGGGCGCTGCAACGAACTTTTCAATATTTGCGACTTCCTGATTTGAAAGTGGAGAAGGTTTTGTGCCTGCGCCGACAAAGCCTGTGATTCCAGGCGTTGTACGCACAGCCAACCATGCCTCGTCTGACAAAATCATTTTAACTAATAAGTATCCTGGAAAGATTTTTTCTTTAATTGTGTATTTTTTACCGGAGCGAATAACAACCCTGTCTTGGGTAGGAATAAGAAGCTCTATGACTTGCTCAGTAAGTCCCATTGTTTCAATTCTTTGGCGTAACGATTCTGCAATTCTTGCCTCATGGCCTGAGGTTGTGTGGACAACATACCAAGAAGCGCGAGGGTCCTCGCTTTTATTGATGATAATATGGCCTGGGAGTTTTTTACTACCAGTGCCACGTTCTGCAATTGGTGAACTTTTTGTATCGTTTTCGTCTGCCATGTTATCTATTAAGTATTTTGTTTAAAATATTTGTAAAAATAAAATCCAATCCTCCGATATAAACTCCAACAACGACTGATACTACTATGACTAACAGGGTAAGTTGAATTGCCTGTTGTCGCCTTGGCCAAACAATCTTGGCCATTTCTGATTTAACTTCAAGTAAAAAAGAAACAGGATTCATCTTTAAACCAAAAAGGACCTACCAGTCCTTGTCAACTATTATTATATCACTTTTTCAAAAAAATGAAAATCCCATACATTCAATTTCAACTTATACGGGTAATATGCTAAATTTAGATATGTTCGAAGGTGAAGTATCTCCAGAATTGCAAGAAACAAAAGTCGTTTTAAGCCGTGAAGAAATTGAAGCGAGGATGACTCATGTCCAAGAATCAATGGGGCTGGTTGATAAGAAAACTGCTGAAAATTGGAAAAATATCCCCGGCGCGCAAAGAGAAAAGCTGGATGAAGTTTTTAACGATGTGTATGCAGGAAAAGTAGGATTGACAGAGGCAAGAAGCCAATTTCCTCAAGATGGAAATATTGATTTAATTTTTGAAAGTGTTAAACGATCAAGAGCCTTGGATTTTGAACAACAAAAATTACAAAAAGAATATCGCGAATGCATTGTTGAAGATGTAACAAGATGCGCGAAAAATCTTTCTTCAAGGGTAAACTTTGAAGCATTTATCGAAGAGTTTGATGACTCCAGGTATTTTTTCCATACACTTGGCGAGCTTTTTGAACTAAGACGAATAGAATTATCAATAGTTACTGGAGCTATCTCAGGTGACAGTATCCAACATCTTGACTATCTTAAACAATCGCTTGTTGCGTATGAATCGAATTGGAGCCAGGATAATTTTTTGAGGAAAGAAGCAAGTCCGGACTTTGAGTTTAGCAAGGAATATGGCAGGAATGTGACTGCGAGAAGACAAGAGCTTGCGACGGTCGTAGACGTAACACTTTTCAATTTTGATACTTTTGTTAAGTGGGACAGGTTTTATAGGGGTGACACAGCAAAGTCCCTTGGAGTGGAACGCCTACTTGAGGGACTTGGGCACATTTTTAATTGGGGAGAATTACATGGAGCCCCAGAAGGGTTTGAAACTATTGACTTTGATCCTAGACTGTTGGATGCTGCTGAGAAATCCGTATCAAGTAAAATTCAGTATTATGCCTTGCAAGGTGTGCTTCCTCAAACTCCAGAGCAGCAAGCTGCTTTTGTTGCTAACGTCCTGGATTTTAATCCGTTGGATATTTGGTCGGGAATTCATACAGTGGGATTTGATGAAAAAGAAGACCAGGAGTTACTTATAACAGAAGAGGAGGTTTTGGCAGAACTAAGAAATTCATTCCCTGCTTATTTTTTGAAAAGAGTCGAATCGATAGTTAAAAAAGAAAATACGGAAGGTTTTAAAGTTTTTTCAAAAGAAGGTAAAAGATTAGAGGCGGCTGGATGTTTTAGGGATATAACTCGGGAGGGCCAACTGGTTTCTGCAAGAATTGAGTGGTATTCTAGTGTTTGGGCAGAAGTAAAAACTGCTCAGACAGAAGAGGAAAAGAAGGCAAGAGAGGTTAGGCTAGATAGTACGGTTGAGGGTATCAATCACGAGGTTGGTCACGCGATACATTTTGTTTTAACGTATGACGACCTTAAGACTTGGCATGTTGCTTCAGCAAAAGATAGGGAAGCGGTGAGTTGGTATGCAAAATATGCAAAAGGTCAGGATCATGGCATGGGTGCAAGAGAAGGTTTTGCAGAAACAGTTGAGCTTTTTACACATTACCCAATGGTTTTGGCAGCTATTTCACCCAATAGGTTTGAGTACATGCGAAGTTTATTCGAAAAATATTCACAACCAGCTGAGCGTGCCAGAATGCATCGACGTTTAGCAAGACAAATGCGACAAACAGCTCGCTATTGGCGATCAAAAGGTTGGACTGAGGATGATGCAATAAGGGTACACACTAAATATGAAAGGAGGGGAAAAAATGAACAACGGAATTGAAGGCGTTTTATACAAAAGCAAAGGTACAAGCGTTGGATCAGTGTATTTTAATAAAAAGCAAGGACAATTATCCATTGTTTTGAATGACGATGCGAAGGAATATAAAGGCGCATTGCTTGAGATAATTAACCAAATTAAAACAAAAGCAGGGGCAGAGTTTGAAGTTGATAGGGAAACTTTGGAACTGAAAAATACGCCCGTTTGGCTTCTTCAGGCTTTAAAAGAGGAGCTCTTCTTATCTTTCGGGATAATACTCCGCGAGAAAGAAAGCGCGTAGTAAAATTTGAACGTGGCGGATTTTGTTTTTGAAAAAAAGTTTTGGAAAAAGGGATTTAAGGTTGTTGCCGGGACTGATGAGGTTGGGCGGGGTGCATGGGCAGGGCCGGTCGTGGCAGCAGTGGTTGTGTGGCCGCCACTCAAATTTTCAATTTTCAATTTTCCCGCCAGAGGCGAGGCTCGCCTTCGGCGGCAATTTGAAATTTCCAAAGGAATTAAAATTGATGACTCCAAAAAATTAAATCCTCAACAAAGAGAAAATGCGGATAGATGGATTAAAGAAAATGCACTTGTTTGGGGAATTGGGGAGGCACCAGTTTCAGTAATTAACCGGCTAGGAATTGGGAAAGCGACAAGGATGGCCTTTAGGAGGGCAGTGGCAGGGTGTAACAAGAGACTACAGACTACCGCAAAAAACATGACAGTAGACGGTAGATCGTTGACCGTAGACTTCCTATTGATCGACGCTTTTTATTTACCCTTTACAAAAGGTATAAAACGCAAGAACCAATTGGCCATAATTCATGGAGACGAGAAGTCATTTTCAATTGCCGCCGCTTCAATAATTGCCAAAGTCTATAGAGACAACTTGATGTGCAAACTTGCCCAAAAGTATAAAAAATATGGTTGGGATAAAAACAAGGGGTATGGAACACTAAAACACCAGGAAGCCATCAAAAAACATGGCCTCACACATCTTCACAGAAAAGATTTTGTTCAAAAGGAACTTAAATAACTCTTTTCTTGTCTAACTCTCGCAAATATCTTACTCGATATAGTTTTTCTTTACGGCGTTCTGAACCTGTCTTATGGCGTTCACGCTCTCGAAGTTCTAAAAGAAGTCCCGATTGGATTACTCTTTTTCTGAAACGAGAAATCAGGCGTTCCGCCGATTCGCCAGGTTTTGCTTTGACAACAACCATTCATAATTCGCCCCCTTTCAAGTCCCGATTTAATCGGGACGCAGTCCACTAACGATCGCTCCTTGAGATCCGTTTGACGGGTTCGAAAGGTAAGATCATGTGGACGAGCATTGGTTGTCATTTTACCATTTTTCCCAGCTTTATAGAATGCCCAAAATCCTAGGGGGTATCGTTCTCGTTTACATAGATTCCCATAGTTGACAAAAATATAGCAGGGTTGATATCCTATCAATTATGAAAGACACGGAACCCCACAGGCACGCATGTGCTCACCCAGCAGAAGTTGTAGCTACAAGTGAAGGAACTCAAGTTTGTTATGATTGTCATGCGACTGACGAGGAAGCTATAAAAGTATTAGCCCAAGGTATGGAGCAAGTTACGGGTTATAAAGTTGAGATTGTATCTGAAAAAAAGCGTGGGGGTAAAAACTTCTCTTTTCCAACAAGCAGGCTGCCAGGAACGTGGGTTCCTGAGGGACCAAGTGCAAACAGAGTTCGTTCTCCAGTGAACCCGAGTAATAACTAACTCTTTTAAATAATATTTGGCCGATGTCCAGCTAGAAGTACAAAGTAGTAGTAAAGTACAACAAATCCCGAAAACACAAGTCCTGCAATAATTGATATGACAACTCCTTTTCGAAGTATCAGCAAAGTTATTAAGGCAACTGCGATAAAAGCTATAATTACAGTGTTTTGATTTGTTTGAAGAATTAGAAGCAAATCATTAATTAGTTTATTGTTTGTTGTTTGCACCTCCATATCTTAAGACTATCACTTGGGCCCATATTTTTCAAATTCTGGACTTTTAAGTTCGACTGATCCATAATTTACTTCAATGAGGAAACAACAAAAGGTTGCTTTAATTACCGGCATTACCGGTCAAGACGGGTCTTACCTGGCCGAACTTTTGCTCAAAAAGGGCTATAAAGTTGCAGGAACGATTCGCAAATCAAGTCATTTTGTTTATGCAAACATAGGAAAAATTCAAGACAGGCTAACTTTGGTCAACGCGGATCTTCTTGACCCTGTTTCAATAACCTCAGCCTTAAAACTTACTCGGCCCGATGAGGTTTACAACCTTGCTTCCCAATCTGCTCCTAGCGACTCATTCAAACAACCCATACACACGGCAGAAATTACGGCAATTGGGGCACACCGGGTTTTGGAAGCCGTAAGATCGGAATGTCCCCAAGCAAAATTTTACCAAGCTTCTTCAAGTGAGATGTTTGGTTGGGTTCGGGAAATTCCCCAAAACGAGGAAACGCCCTACAACCCCGCCAATCCATACGCCGTTGCTAAATTATATGCCCACAGCATGGCCAAAATTTACCGCGTTAGTTATGGCATGTTTGTTTGTAACGGGATACTCTTTAACCATGAATCTCCTCGTCGAGGTTTGGGGTTTGTTACACAAAAGATTTGTTACGGCGCAGCCTGTGCAAAAGCAGGAGTTAAAACGTCAAAATATTTAAATGAGGAAGGGGAGCCTGTTGTCAAAAATGGCAAAGTTTCGGTTGGAAATTTGCAAGCAAAACGCGATTGGGGATTTGCAGGAGATTATGTTGAGGCAATGTACCTTATGATGCAGAAGGAGACTCCGGATGACTACGTTGTAGCAACAGGAGAAACTCACACAATACAAGAATTGGCCGAAGAAGCGTACAAGTATGTTGGCTTAAATTGGGAAACGCACGTAATTGTTGATAAGAGGTTTATCAGGCCGACAGAAACAGGGCCTTTGATTGGAGATGCGTCAAAAGCAAAGAAGGAGCTTGGCTGGGAACCAAAAGTGAACTTTAAAAAACTTATAAAAATGATGGTTGATGAGAATATAAAAAGGCTAAGCAGATAGTAATTTAAGAGAATAATCTTGTTATTCCACTTCGATATATAGAATTGGTGAATTAGGATTGGAATTCGGATTGTTGAATGCCCAAAATTTTTGCTGTCATAAGTGTAAATACATAAGCTTCTATCCATTCTTGTAGAGGTTTAGGGAGTTCAAATAATATAGCGTGTTTTAGCAACTCTACTGCGTCTGATTTTTCAACCACAAACTCTGGAGACATAATCTTTACTTGTTCAATATTAAGATCTGGGAGGGTTTCTAAAATAAGAAGAAGATGACAAGCTGCATATTCTGAAGTCGGAATTGGACCCCAATCTTTCCAAAAATTTAAAGATTGATTGTTCCGTGGCTCGGGGTAAAGATGAGGGGAGAGTCCGATTCCATTTAGAAATTCCTTGAAAATGGTAAGACGACAGTTGGCCAGGTCTGTTCTTATGTCATTTTCATCGTCAGCCAAAATTGTGATGATTTCAGGAAGCATTCCGTAACACGCAAGCCATATCTCACGGCTTCGAGATTCTGAAAAGTAAAATTCTTTTGGGGGATAGTTAGTTTTGTCTTTCGCGCCTCTTGTACTTTCAGGTGACATTCACGAGATTATATACAAGTTAGACGAGGAGTGCAATCGTATCTTATCCACGCCCGACGTAGAACTGAGGCTAAATTTAAGGAAGTGTATTAAAGTGCATCAGTTTGCTTGGTAGAAGAAAAACCCCGGCAGCAGGAAGAGAAAACATAAAACACAATAGCCACGCCCTCGTGACAATGAGTTCTTTGTAATTCTTCCTGCTGCCTCCGCCGCACCACCCCACTTGTGAGACGCGAAACTTGTTACCGGTTAGACAATGGACGATAGCTGCTGCCGTCCTTGACGAACTGGCCAGCCGCCACCAAGTCCTGGAGTCCCTGGACCAGATCGCCGCGCGGGACGCCGAGTTCCCTTGCAACTCTTACGACCCGGACATTGTCGGGATTTATCGATGCATTGCTGCCCAAGTAGGGCTGCACTGCATTGACCACCCTTAATGCCTGGAAGGCCGAAGTGCCGTTGTGCTGTTGCCTTGCAGGGATTTGGCTCCGACCCCACGATCCAATCTGACCCATACCAGATAAAGCGCTACTCACAGGGGGTTCCTCCTCGTTCCACCTTTCTAGGCGGATTGTTACGTACGTCTCGTGCGCGCAACAAACTACCTAGAAAGGAGATGGCGGAATAGGTTTAAAAGAGCACACAAGAAGTACAATGGAGAACAACAAGCTTCTAGCAGATAGCTCCTAAGTTAACCACTGCTCTTGTTAAAAGTATTGTACACCAGTTCAATGTTTAATGCAAGCCCATAGCCTCTTGGTGAGAACAAAGCAAAATTGGCTATAATTTATCAAATCAAGTAAAATTAAGGAATGATGAATAACTTGAACTATAGAAAATTGCTTGATATCTCGCAAAATACAGGCTTGCCGGTCAAGAAAATTCTGGATCTTTTGTTCATTATAAAACAGGGGAAAAAAGATGCGCTCGAAGAAAAAACGGGGATTTCAAAAAACGTGTTAAGTTTGGTTTTACCACGTCTGGCGAATATTCAAGTTGAATTTGACGCAAACTACAAAACCGAAGAAGAACTGTTTTGCGTTCCTGGTGATGTGGTAAAAATTACATCAGCGCTTCAAAAGTACAATAGACCGGAACCCAAACGGGAATATGATCAGTTCATGGCAACCCTTGAAACAACAGCAAAACGTGTTGCTTTGATGAATTTTTTTGAAGACATACGCGACAAGAGACTTTTGTTTTTGGGGGATGACGACTTGATGTTGGCGGCCGTTAATGTAGTGGGAGAGCCCATACTTGTTCAAGCACTTGATATTGATAAAAGGCAACTTGAAACAATAAAAGCTGTGGGGAAAGACTTCGGTAAAACAATTTTTGCAGATTTGTATGATGCACGAAACGACTTACCGGCCCGCTATAAAGGCAGGTTTGATGTAGTTTTTACAGATCCGCCCTATACGACAGAAGGTGTAAGACTGTTTTTGTCGCGGGCGATTGATGCACTTGATAAGCAAAATGAAGCTGCAAGAATTTATTTTTGTTTTGGCAATAGCGACCGGGCAAAAGAAAGGTTTTTGCCGATTTATCAAGCGATTGTTGATTCGGGATTGATGCTACGGTGGGTTTTTGATAAGTTCAACAGGTATGAGGGGGCAGAGTCGATTGGCAGTACAAGCACTTTGTTTGTTTGCGACATTACGCCAAAAACAAAGCCGTTAGTCAAAGGAGGAACAAGAGATGACATCTACACTAATAATTAACCAATTTGCCGCCTTAATCAAACTTGATAAAAATTTTCCTGAAAATCTGTCGCGCCTTAAAGAAAAAGGGGACGCGATTATTGAAAAATTAGGCTTGACTGTTGTTGGCCAAAACCATTTTGAGTTTACGCCGCAAGGGATAACCTTGGCTTACATTCTTTCCCAATCTCACTTAGTTTTACATACCTGGCCGGAGCTAAACGTACTGCATGTTGATTTGATGACTTGTGTTCCTTTGGAAAAAGATAAAGTAGAGGGGATATTAAGACAAGTTTTTGTTGAGGAAAAGATTGTTGAGTTTAACTTCAAAGAGGTTTAACTCAACGGCTATAAATTACTTTGTCCCGTCGGGGACTATAATTACTGAACCTGGAGTAAGAGAATATTGAGAGTCGGCAAATGAGTTGCCGGGAAAATCTACGATTTTTTGTGGGTCAACATTGTATTTTTTGGCAATCGATTCAATCGTGTTTCCTTCAACTGCTGTATGGGTTACTCCATCAACTGGGAGAATTTGCAAGGTAAGGCCTGGAGTTAATTTTTCAGAAGTTAAATTGTTGGCCCACTTAATAGTATCTAAGCTTATGCCGTATACCTCGGCGACTTCCTTTAGCGTGTCGCCTTTGACCACTGTATAGGTTCTGATGCCAACTTGAGGTTGGGGGATATTAGTCGATTCTTGGATTGGGGATGGGGTTGGAGTTAAAGTGGGCTCGGACTTGTTGATAAGTAAAAAAGATGCAAGGACTACAAGTAAAACTCCGCCGATTAAAGCAATATTAGATTTATCTGATCCGAATTTTTGCATATCTTGGGACATTGTAGCACAAGCCTGCAAGGCTAAAAGTAGCTTCAAGGTGGTAAAATATAGGTATGGAAAAAGTGACTTTAGCTGGCGGTTGTTTTTGGTGTACTGGAGCTGTTTTTAAGCGGCTTCGAGGTGTTATTTCAGTAATTCCGGGCTACTCAGGAGGAACAAAAACAAGTCCGACTTACGAGGAAGTATCAAATGGGATGACAGTACACGCCGAATCGATTCAAATAACGTTCGATCCTAAAATTATTAATTTTGAAAAACTGCTTGAAGTATTTTGGAAGTTGCACGATCCGACAACATTAAATTGCCAAGGTACGGATATTGGAACCCAATACAGATCTGCAATTTTTTACGAGACAGAAAAACAAAGAGAAATCGCCGAAAAATCTAAAAAAGAAGCACAAAAAGATTTTGCCGACCCGATTGTTACGGAAATCACTTTGTTCACTGCCTTTTACCCTGCAGAAGCGTATCACGAGAACTACTACTCAAGAAATCGAGAATCCTTGTATTGCCGAATAGTTATCGATCCAAAGCTTCAAAAATTGATGAAGGAGTTTAAGAAAGAAGTGAAATAATATCTGCTATAATTCCCGATTAGTTGTTGAGAAATGTTTAAGGAAATTTACAGAGCTTCAAAAGGAGTGCCTGAACTTGTTGTTATGAACTCAGGCGTTGTCGACTTAACGGTTATTGGAGACCAGCCCGATGGGGTTTTGAATATTTGCCAGGTTGGCAAACAAGTTTCTTTTCCCATCCTGCGCTTTTTTGTTACAAACGAAATTCACAGGCCAGAAGCGCTACGTGGAAAACATGCCCACAAAGAGTTGGAACAGGTTATTTTTTGTGTTTCAGGTTCTTTTGAGTTGATGTTTGATGATGGAGAAAATCAGCAAGTGATAATTATGGATACAGTAAGGCGAGGGATCAGACTTGGGCCGAAACTTTGGCATGAGATGACTAATTTTTCTGATGGGTGCATTATGTTAGTTGTGGCGAGTGATGAGTATAAAGAAAGTGATTACATAAGGAATTACGATGAATTTTTGGAATATATCAAAACGAGAAGTGTTTAACCCTACGTCTAGAAACCTATGTCCGACGTAGAACTGAGGCTAAATTTAAACAAAGTATCAAAGTGTATCAATAGTGTAAGGCTGCTAGTTTACTATCGTTCTAGGCTTTGTATAATTTTGGCTTTGCCAAAAAATTTAAGGTTAAGTAACTTCCTGTCGGTCGTTAAAAGTAAATCGCATTCTCCTTCGGCCGATGAATGGAGCTGGACGTTATCTTCAAAGTCTTTCGTTGGTCCGCTTGCAGCTTTGACAAGAATATTTTCAGAAAAATCAACAAGAAGGAACTTTTTTACTTGGGCACTTGCCAATTTGTTAGGAATTTTGATTTTGAATATGTAACAGTAAATGTGAAAAGAGAGGGGGGAAGCACAAACGATGTGATCTTTTAGCGAGTCTAAAATTTTCGTTTCAGGCTTTCTGTGAATCGCGTCGATAAAATAATTGGTATCAAGAAAGACCCTTGCCATATTTTTTCATTAAGTGTTTCCTGTATATTTTTTCGCGTTCTTTGTGGGAAAGCTTGGGCAAATTAAGCTTTTCGCCTATTCTTAAAATTTCGTTGATGTCCGCTTCTGTTAGTGGCTTTGCTGCGATTCTTGGCCTGATTTCTCCAACAACTTTGGATCTGTGGACTAAGGGAACTGAATTGCCGTTTTCTAACTCCTTAACAAGTTCTTTTGATTTGGTTCTAAGTTCAGTTGTTGTAATATAATCCATATGCTTGGAACGTTTCAAAACCCTTACATGTTCGCAAGTAAAGTGGCCACATTTTTAATCCCAAATACTCGTAGATGTGACAAAAGAGTCAACTGGGTTTTGGGTACGTTCTACATTTAAGTATACACTCAAATGTACATATGTCAAGGCTTAAAGGATGAGGCTTATTTTATTTCTGATAGCTGGTAGGTCCAGCAGGGTTGCCATTTGAAGGGAGTGGCAACTAATTCTTCGAGCGGTTTATTGTTAATTACGTTTTCAATCCCGTATTGGGTTGCTCTGTGGCCAATTATCAAAACGCGCTTGCCGTCATAATTTTTTAACAAATCAATTAGGAAGCTTTTTACGCGTGTTGTTGTCTGTTCATAGCTTTCACCGTTTGGAAACGGCTCGCGAATTCTTTCAATTTTTTCCATGTCAACTTCCTCACTTGGGTGTTGAGTCAAATCCCCATAATCACATTCTCTAAGTCGTGGATCTTTGATAATCGGGAATTTATTCCCAAAGGCAATTTCGGCAGTTGTAAGTGCGCGCTTCAAGTCTGATGTAAAAATCGCATCAAACGAATCCACGCTGTAGCGCTGCCCAAGTTCTTTTGATTGTTTGACTCCGAGAGGGGATAGTTCAATGTCGTAGTGGCCGGAAGACAGATGCTCTTCGTTGTCAAAAGTTGTCCCGTGGGCTTCAAAAACAATTGTGACCATCAGTAAGTATTATATAACAAACCTTACTGAGTCGTGTGGGAGAAGTTCAAGTTCACATCGGGGGAGACTGTGTTGCATTATTCATGTTAAGATTTAATGCAAAATGACAAAAGTAATGGAATATGATATACTTAATGCATGACGTACACGGTCTCGATTACTTCACAAGGACAAATTAGTATTCCAACAAAACTAAGAGATAAGCTGGGGCTAAACAAGAAGGGCAAAGCTTTTGTAACTGAACAAAATGGTAAGCTAATTGTGGAGCCAGTAAAGGACATATTAGAACTTCGTGGCTCACTAAAAACAAATAAAAGACCGTTAACTAACGACGAAATTCATGATCTTTTTGCGAAATCTGTGGTCGATGAGTATTCCAAGAAAATCAAGAGAACAAAATGAAATCGGTAATTATCGATACAAATGGGTTTTTAAGATTGTTTCTAGATGATATCCCCAAGCAGGCAGATGAGATTGAGAAATTGTTAAAAAAAGCTGAAAAAGGAAAGGTAAGAATTCTTGTCCCTCAAATCATATTATTTGAAATTAACTACATCCTGGAAAAGTATTATTTACTTCAAAAACAAGAAATCATTGAAAAACTGGAAGCAGTTATTGCCACACCACATGTAACTCTCGAATCAAGAGAGGTATTTAGTGAAGCTATTGGAATTTATGGAGTAAACAACATTAGCTTTGTGGATTCATTTTTACTGGCAAGGACAAAACTTGAAAATGTTAAGCTTTTTACGTTTGACAAAAAACTGAGCAGTCTTGCCTCAAGCAAGGTTTAGGTTGAGGTGCTTAGACGTTGGAGGTAAACAACAATCCACGTCTGACGTCGAACTGAGGCTAAATTTGGACAAAGGTATAAGCAAAGCTTGTAATATGCTTCGCTGCACTACGCAATTATCAAAGTGGATCAGTGATTCAGCTTGATTGTTCAAGTTTACCAAGTGCGTCTGCAAACATTCTTTCTCCGATTAATCCCCATTTAACAAATTCTGTTATCTTGTCGGCTGGAACAAATTTCCGTTCCCAAATAATCCCGCTTGCCGGGTCGATTGTTTGCGGCAGAAGCTTTTCTAATTTACACACGATTCTAACTTGATAAAACCTATTTCCTTCATTCTTGTTAGGGTTGTCGGGATTATCGACTCTTTGTGCTCCTAGTATTTTATATTTTTGACTAGTACGTCTGTTTCCTCCTGGAGTTCGCGAATCAAGGTTTCTTCAACCGATTCATTATTTTCAGGATGACCTCCGGGAAGTATCCAAGGTTTGTTTGAATCTTCTCTACAAACTAATATTTCGTGTTTTTCGTTGAAACAAATTGCGTAAACTTGAGTAATCGGGGACATTCCTTCTAGTGAGTCAGTTTGAATCCAAGTACGGGTGATAAGTTGCTCTTTGTAAGTAGAAGTTTCTTGAATATTGCTTATCATTTTGCAGGGGTGAAGTGAATCGAACACTTGTTAGCGGTTTTGGAGACCGCTGTCCTACCACTGAACGACACCCCTATATACTTATTATACCTCACACTCATGTTTTTTCCCATAATTAAGGCTAAACAGCTCTTTGAGTTTACAAAGAAGGGTGTCTATTTGATACAGTTTGTTTTCTTGTAATAAATTACCCTTTGTGTGTAAATTGACTTCATAATGTTAACAAAGAACGATCTTCAACAAATCCAAAAAATTGTAAAGTCTGAAGTCCAATCTGAAACAAAGAAAGTTATACAGGAAGAAACTCGAAAAATTGTTCGTGAAGAAATAATGGCAATAATTCAGACTGAAACAAGAAAGATTGTACAAGAAGAGACGAGAAAAATTGTTAAGGAAGAGCTTGAGCCAGTTAAAAGGGATATACAAACAGTTAAAAAAGATATTGTGAAAATCAGAAAAAATATTAACACAGTGATTAATTTTTCTGATGTGGAGTATTTGGAATTACGAAAAAGAATCGAGAAAATTGAGGAACACTTACATATTTCGGCACTTATCCCTTGACAACAGGTAAATAATCTGCTAATATGAGCCTGTGAATGAAAGATTTAGCCTTGGCGAGTTTCTGAAGAAATTTGGCTCTAATGAGAGGTGTCTGGAGTACGTCAGACGTATTAAGTACCCCAAGGGAATTTACTGCCAGAACTGCAAGGAAATCACAAATTTCTATAAAATCAAGAGCAGACAGGTTTATCAATGCTCGTGTGGATATCAGGTTGCTCCTCTGTCTGGAACCATTTTTGAGAAAACCACAACTCCTCTCCAGTATTGGTTTTATGCAATTTTCCTCATGTCAGTTACCCGTTCAGGAATATCAGCTAAGCAATTACAAAGAGAGCTAGGAATAACCTACAAAACAGCTTGGAGAATGTTCAAGCAAATCCGTATGCTGATGGCTGACACTTCAGGAAATCAGCTAACGGGGGTGGTTGAGGTAGATGAAACATTTGTAGGTGGAAAAGGTCGAAATAGACGGGATTGGCGACAAGGAGAAAAGCAAAAAGAGGTTCTAATGGGAATGGTTGAAAGACAAGGCAAGGTTCACCTTAAACACATTCCCAACACTGGAAAATGGACACTTCTAAAGCAAATAAAAGACTACATAGACCCAAGAGCAATTGTCTATAGTGACGAGTATAAAGGTTACACCCAATTAAAATACCACGGATATAGTCATGAGTCTGTTGCTCATGGTATTGGTCAATTTAGAAAAGGCGAGGTTCATACCCAAAACATCGAAAACTTCTGGTCACATTTCAAAAGAGGAGTGTATGGGGTTTATAGAGTAATCTCGCCTAAATATCTTCAGACGTATGCAGATGAGTATGGGTGGAGATATAACAATCGAGAAGTAGGGAGCGGAATGTTTGAATTGCTTCTGAATCAGATTGGAGAAGTAAAGACAATTAAGTCTCAATAATAACCTGATACTCACCTGTCTTTCCGTTGTAGATAAATTTACATTCTCTTAGAAAATCTCGTCCAAGTATTGCCATAACAGGCTCTCCTTCAAACTTTTCAAATTTCATATTAGAAGCAGTTACCTTGAAATCTCCCTCTACATCTAGTTTTGGAAAATACATATGGATTAAATATCTGTCCGTGGGTTCTTTTTCTACTGAAGAATTGCTGTGTAGAACCTTTTCGAACGGTTTTAGTTTAAGACTTTCTATCAGTTTTTTCTCAATATGAGTATGGCTTCCGCCTGTATCAATTTTGGCCCAGCCGATTTTGTAAGGTTCTTTTTGACCTCGAGAAGAAATTTTCACCTTTATTGCCGCCCCAACTTGGTTTAATTTTTCTGTTCCAATTTTGTTCCGATAGTTCCTCATCAACGAATTCTACCTTATGAAGGCCTGACGTAACAACCTCGCCTAGCTTTGTTTTTTCAATCGACCATAAACTGATTGTCATTTATTTTTTCCTTTCTTGGGGATGCTGGCCTTAGTGATGAACCCTAAAAATTCTCCTTTGCCCATAGAACTTACTTCAATAGTCCTATGAAGCTCTTCATCTTGAGGATTTTTTTTGTGTCTTCTTAAGAGTCTTTTAAGTGTTAAGCTCCGAAGTTTTGTCATAAGCCCACTCTAGCAGACTAATTTTTATTCTGCAACGTCTCGGTTACTTTTCCCTAAGTTACATTCAAAACATAAAGTTTGTAAATTTTCTAGGTTATTTCCTCCTCCCTTGGAGAAAGGAACTATATGGTCAATATGAAGTTGCGTTCCAATGTCTGTTGCGGGGCTCTTACCACAGAATACGCAACGAAATTTATCTCGATTTAGAACCTTAAGCCTAATATTTAGCGATATTGACCTTGTTTTCTCTATCTCTGTAGCGTTGACTTTTGGTGAAATGGCTCGAGTTTTACTTGTGTCAACTTTCCCAAAAACTTTGTGACTAGAAACCACAGATGACCCAGATTTATATTCAATGAATTTTAAACAGGCATTAGTCCATCCTCCAAAACGACGGTATATGGAATCATAACTAATAATGGGTTTCATCTTTCTCCATTCATCCCGAGAAGGTCGATGTCCCAGTTTTCTCCAAATCCTTTCCATTTCATTAAACATCGTCTCATCAGAATTCCCCCTTTGTCTTCCTAATAAGAGAGTAATATTCTTGCGCTTTAGTCTTTTACTAAGAGCTCGTACGGCGGCACTCCAAGACCCACCGAAATGCCTTTCGACAGTTGCTGAATGGATTTCAGCTATCTTATTAAAGTCGCTGCGGCGGAAGTAGCTATAGTTGAAATGTTTCGCAACTTCTTCGAGCTCATCCAGTATTTCATCTTCTGAAATATTTTTTATTCTTGGTCTACCAAACTCAAATTTAAAACCCATGCCTAGATTATACCAGTTCTACTTTAGCCTTACATGAAGTCAAGGGATAGGTGCTCATATTTCCTCTTGACAAAGACATTATTTCTTCTTTGCAAAATGGTGTTTATAGACTTCGTAGGCTGCAACGACTCCGCCGAGTGCTATTGCTCCGCCAACTAATACTTTAACTCCTGTTTGATCAACTCTTGGGACAATTTGTTTGCCTTTTTCCAAGGCTTTTTTCCCGGCTTCAGTTAACCAAAATCTGCCTGCTGCCTCATCAAGTTTTTCTGGCGTTGTTGGGATTGACTCGTCAACAGTTGCGGAACCTGGAACAGAAAGTGGTGGATAATCGCCACACGCAGGTAATTCTTCGTCGTAAATTCTTGCAAGCTCTCTTTTGCCTAATCTTTTTCTTGAAAATTCGATAGACATGCGGAGAATCGGGGTTACTTAAGTTTTTGAACTTCCTTATGTTCCGTATGCTTTCTGCAACGCCGGCAGTGCTTCGTTAAGAGAAGTTTGCTTTCTGTGTTAGTTTTGTTTCGCTCAGTTACGTAATTTTGAGTTTTACAAACTACACACACTAATCCAAATAATTGTCTTGCACCCTTTTTTGCCATATTTGTTCAAAGAAAAAAAGAAAACCCGTTTGGTTTTCTGGTGATTTATTGTACCACAAAACAAGAATCAATCAAATACGCAGGGTTGTTAAGAAGATTTGTTAATTGCACCAGCAAGTTTGAAGCCAAATTTTGAATACCACTTGTCGAAAGAGAATATAAGTTTTGTATCCAAACTTTCTGCAGTTGCTACAACAACCGCATCAAAGAATGTATTTTGTTTTGATTGAGTTTCTTCAAAGATTTCACTGGCTCTTTGCATGATACTTTGGCTTACAAACTCAACATTGAATATATTTTTTTGATATTGTCTGTTAATGAAATGTGATTTATCGGAGAGGTTCAATGCTCTTTTAAGAGTAGTGATTGCTTCAATGATTGCTGTGTTGGGATAGATAATTTGATATTTTTCAGCTAATAATTGCGCAGCTATATTTTGAGCTTTAACATGATTGGTGTCATTTTTGTAAACTAGGGCAATTATAGAATCAGCGTCTCCTATTGCTATCTTAGTCATGCTTTTTCTTCTTTCCGCCCCACGCATAATAGTCATGGTTGACGGAAACATCAGTAGGGCTGCCAGGTGGAGTTGGGATTTTTTCTGCCTTTTTGGAAAAGTCGAGTAGTGCTTGAGCGGAGGCGGATTTTGGGTAGATCCTCTCCAAGCCTTCCTCTAGAGCATTACGAATAATTTCAGATTCTGCTTTGCTTTTGGCCTTGGCGATAAAATTTATTCTTTTGCGAGTATCTTCGGGAATATAGACACTGACTCTTTGCATAGATCGTAGTATATCATACGTATGACGTATGTCAATGGGCAATTGTGGGAATAAAATCGGTTTTTTGGTATAATGCATACATCAGGCCGGGATAGCTCAGTGGTAGAGCAGACGCTTTGTAAGCGTAAGGTCGGTGGTTCGAATCCACTTCTCGGCTCCCATTCGATTTATGGCTCAATAAAATAAAGGGTTACAACCCTGAGCGAAGTCCTAAGCTTGTCGAAGGACGAAGTCGAAGGGCTGGGGTGGCGGAGTGGGCAATCGCACTTGACTGTAAATCAAGCGCCTTACGGCTACGTAGGTTCGAATCCTACCCTCAGCACATTTTTTTGCCGCGGTGTGGTCCACCAAAGGCGGACAGGAATAGAGCGCTTAACGCCTGGATAGTTTAGTGGTAAAACGTTCCCTTGGTAAGGGAATGAGTGTGGGTTCGATTCCCACTCCAGGCTCACGTGGGGTCGATGGTGCTCCTCGCGAAATATAATTAGTTCACCTTATTGCGAGGCAAGACATATAAATCTGCGATTCATATTCCTACCGCCGGCTCAGTTTGGTAAGTGGCAACAGTCAACGTCTTCATCTGTCTCAAAAAATTTCCAATAAAATTAAAAAATTCTGGGGATTTGAAGTACTGAAAACCCCACCGGGAAAGGGCTTACGGAGGCGTTTCCCCTTAGAATATAAAGTGGGTGAGCTGTCTTATGATCCACAGAAAACAAGAACTGTCGCTCTCCCGGGAAAACAGTAGTAAGGGAAAAATACTCCGCTGTTTGACCCCTGTCGGCAGGGCATGTTCATATTAGCAAAAAATGGAGTTTTAGTCAATGGCAAAAAACGTCTATATCATACTCGGGTATGGGAAAAGGAGATTTAGAATAAACGAAATTGTTGGACTAATGAATTTGGAAATTAAAGGAGCTCCGCCAAAAATTGGTAAGACTAAAAGCAAAAGAATAATCGTGCCATATTGGTTCAAAATTCTATCCCAATCGGATGCAATGTTTTTGGGCAGTAAGCCAATCAATATCTTTCCACCGTCTAATGGATGAATAGGAACGAGGTTGAAAATTGCTAAAAGAACGTTAAGGTAAATAATCACACTAAACATCATTGTTGTTATTTCGACAATTGGGCCTGAGTTTATAAGCAACCTAAAAAGGAGAGCAACTATTGTGGCAACAATTAGATTTGATGCAGGGCCGGCAAGTGAGATTAGGGCTGAATCGCGTCTTGGATTTTCAAGATTGTAAGGGTCAAATTGAACTGGTTTTCCCCAACCAAAACCAACTAAAATCAAAGCAACGGTTCCAATAGGGTCAAGGTGCTTTATCGGGTTTAGAGTAAGTCTGCCTTGAACTCGAGGAGTCGGATCGCCAAGTTTATCGGCAGCTAAGGCATGCGAGAACTCATGAACTGTTATGGCAAGCAATAGCGCAGCAATATAAATCACAAGTAATAATGGGTCTGAAAAAATTAGATTAAGCATACCTGTTAGTTAACAGTAAATAGTTAATAGAAAATAAAACTGACAAAATGAAAAATTTATGGTAAAATGGTGCGTAACTATTTACTAATTCACTGTTTACTATCATATAATAGTATACAGGCTCAATTAGTAGAGCACAATTAGAAACTGGAAAGGAAACAATATGGCATTAATTTGTGACAGATGTGGAAAAGGTGCAAAACGGGGGAACCTTGTTTCGCACTCAAATGTAAAAACAAAAAGGACCTTTAGGCCTAATTTGCATAGATTTTGGGTTGAGGTTGCGGGCCACCGCGGCAAAGGCAAGTTTTGTACAAAGTGTTTGAGAATTGTCAAAAAATCCCAATCGACAGCTTCTTCAAGCCCTATAGTCTGACTTTTTCTTCTATGTGTTGCAGTGAAATTCGCACGTGCTGAAATGACTGTACTTGTTATTAAAATTTTGCCTTGGGATAGCCTTCTTTAAATTGTTTCCAAGAAACTTGGTTTTTGCCTTCAAGTTGTACTTGGTCCAAGACTAGTTTTCCATCTTCAATGTGTGCCTTTAATAATTTTATCCTCTTTGTCGTATGTTGCATGTCGTTTTTCGCAACCTCTGTTGACGCTGTTGGCCAAGGACTAAGAGCACGAATGAAATGTTCCATGGAGGACGGGGATGGTTTTCGAACAAAGCCTTTAATAAATGGAGTAGGCCATTCAACATCTAGTGTTTTTCCATCCAAAGCGGCTTGTACATATTCCGGCGGAATAAAGCCATGCTCTTTTTCAATAAGAGTTGTATAAGTTGCTTTGGAATTGTCTTGAGGTTTGAGCTCTATTTTGTTGTCTAAACAAGAAGGTAATATTTCAACTAAAATCTTTGCTGTTTTTTTAAAAAGCCTTGTTCTTAAGGTTTCTTTAGTGTCATTTTCCAGAATTGGCTCTTCTGATTGGTGGATTATTGGTCCAGTGTCCAGTCCTTTATCTAATTTTATTATTGTTATTCCCGTTTTTTCATCGCCTGATGCGATCGCGGCTTCGACCGGTGACGCTCCGCGATATCGTGGCAGTAGAGAAAAGTGCACGTTGATCATTCCGGACGGAAAGATGTTAAGTAAGTCTCCGGGAATGATTTTTCCATATGCAGCAACAACTGCGACTATTGCGCCTAGTTCTTTAATCGGTTGAAGTATTTCTTTTGGCGATCCGTCAAAAATTTGGATGCCTTTTTGTTGTGCCCAAACGGCAACTGAGGATGGAGTTAAAATTTGTTTTCTGCCAACAGGTTTTGGGGGTTGAGTAACAACTGCGACAACTTCAAAATTAGAGTGTAGATTTTCTAATACTGGTAAAACAAAATCTGGCGTTCCAAAGAAAACAATTTTTGTCATATCTCCACTTCTTTCCACTCGTTGTTTTTTAACACATAGAGGATTCTGTCTTGCTCAAAAAGGCGATCTATAAAAACCTTACCATTCAAGTGATCAACCTCGTGTTGAACAATTTGAGCGGGAAAACCTGTAAACGTGTTTTCTATGTTTTTCAGTTTCCATTCACCATTTTCCAATTTAGGAATTTGGTACTTAAGTTTTACCTCCCAAGCGCGTTTAACCGGGCCGTAATAATGGGGCAGGGACAAACAACCTTCCATGACATATCCCTTTTCCTTTTCTTCTTTCTTGGGATCGTTATTTTTTTTTGAAAATGAAAGTATTTGTGGATTAACAACAGGCAATATTTTTTTCTTGTCACGCATTATAAAAACTTGCAAAGGTACGCCAATTTGAGGTGCAGCCAATCCCACGCCTTCGGGATCGTTTTGAGCCTTAAGCGTATCGATCATGTCCTCAATAAGTTTAATCAGTTTTTTATCAGCTTGAGAAACTGGTTTTGCGCCTTGTCTTAAATTTGGATCTTTTACGTTTACTATTTGTTTGACAGCCATGGGACTTCAATTTTTAGGAATTTTACAAAAGAAAAGGCAGACCAAGAAAAGGGAATATATCCTAAGTATCCGGCAACCGGCATTTGGAAAATCTTAGAGTTGATGGGCGCAGGCAAGTTCCAAAACCACCCAGCAATGCTTAGGGGATATGTCCATTTTGGAATAATAAAGTTTACACTTTCCCAAATTAATCCTGCAACTATCGCGCCCAAACTCAATACAAGAAGGGTTTGATAATTACCTTTAATAACTTGAGCCATTATACTCTCTTGACCGCGAGCAGCATTTATCGGGTCAAGAATTAGAAAAATTACAACCCAGATAAAGGGGAACAGGTGAGCGGGAAAGTTTAAAACCAGTAAAAGGATGGTCGCCCCCAGGATTGTAATAAAGCCAGCATTTATTCTTGTTACTTTTGCCTGTTTTGGAACCTCGTTTCTTAATTTTCCGCTTATGGTAGCAACAAGATTGGTGGATACAACGATTGCCGGAAGAACTGTTGCAAAAGAGACAGAGGCAAAAATACTCCATTTAACAATTCCAAACGTATATTGATCGGGGTATAGCCAGTTGACCAAAAAGATATTTGCCCATTCAAAAAAGAGCCAGAAGGGGATACTTGCAAGAAGTAGTAGAAAGAAAGAAAAAGGTTGGGACAATAGCGAACGTCCTCCGCGAATTTCCACAATCTTGTCCAATAGCAGGATTAACCCGTACCAGGTTAGTTGAAAGTCAAAGGTCGACAAAATTGGTAATCGGACTGTGGTAGCAGTGAGCCCTACAAGTATCAATGCTAAGGCTAGTGGTAATTGCATCTGTTTGAGGATATTTTACCAAAAATATCACGCTGTTTGTTACTTTTTTCCTTGCTTTGTTCCATTAAGTTCCTCGAGTCCTTTTATCGCGTCCATATAATCAGGTTTGAGTTTTAATGCGATTTGCAGAATTTCCATCGCCTTTTCGTTGTCTCCCAAACGACTATAGAGAGCTCCTAAATTATAGCGGATCTTGGGGTCGGTTGGTGCAAGTTGCACTGCACGTTCTAAGTAACCCACACCCCCAGACAAATATTTTGGATCAACATAAGCTAGCTTGCGCGACGTGGCTGCTCTTGACTTGAGAAGGCTTAAACTTCGCGGAGAAATTGAAAGTGCAAAGTTTGAGGAATCAAGTGCAAGTTTGGCAGCTAAGGCACTGTCGGTTGCTTCTTTTTGGTCTGTTAAATCAATTGCAATGTTTGCCGCAGTTTGGGAAAGTTCATCATAAAACAGGGGTTCATTCGGTTTGAAATTAACTGACTTTTTAATATCTTTAAGCGCTGAAATATGGAAGCCCTGCTTGTTGAGTTTTTGAGATTGAGCGTAGTAATAGTCGGCAAGCCACAAAAAAGAAACACGCAGTGAAAAGTAAATAGTTAATAGTAAAAAGATTATTATTGCGATAACTTGTCGAATATTGAGTGGACTATTTGTTTTTGAGTTACTATTTTCTATCTTCTGATAACTATTCACTCCAACTGCCGGATACAGGAAAAACAAGAGTGCCACAGAGACTGTTGAAAAGCCAAAGAAATTGGTTACTAAAATTGAAGAAAAACCAGCGAGTAGCGATATTTGTAAAGTTGAAGTTTTAAGTTTTGAAAAACTCCAAATTAAGAACGTGGCTATTATAACAAGATAGGTAAGTAACCCCACACTTCCCGTTGTTGCAGCAAAATTAAGATATTCGTTGTGCGCTTTGTTGTACAAAAAGTCCCATTCAGAGGTTTGGTTATGCTCAATTGGACGGAAACTGTAGTAAGAAAAAGCAAACGTCTCAACTCCTGATCCAAACAAAGGATGTGCTCGCCAAATATCAACAGCTCCTTTCCAAACTATTTTTCTAATATCTCCCGACTCTGTTCCGCCGTTTTCTAACACTGTTCCAGTTTTAACCTCAATTATGTTTGCTCTTTGCTCTAGCAGTTTATCTGCTCCTGGCGTCCATGGCGTACCAACAAGAACAGTTAATAGTGAAAAGCAAACAGTTAAAAGTAAAAGTGGTTTTTTAACGTGAGATATTGAGTGTCGGGAGGCATAAAAGATCCAAAATATTCCTAGGGCAACAATAAATCCTAAAATTCCAGATCTGCTTTTTGTAAATAAAAGTGCAGCAAACATTAAAATTGACGCTGAGAAATACAATCCTTTTTCGCCAGTTTTTGCTTGATCAAGTTTGTGCCAAGCTAAGGGCATAACGGCAACAAGCCATGCAGCAAGCCAGTTGGGTTGTCCTAGTGTTGCAAAAACCCTGCTTTGTACATCTTGCACCCAACAATCAACATTGAATTCACCGCCAATAATCAAACAGCTTGGACTGACGCCAAAATGTTCAAGCATTGCATAGATTGAAAGAATTGTTGCTCCAATTAATAAATATCGAATTAGGTTTTCGATTTTTGATTTGTTAATGTTTGATACAAACGCCCAATAAAGAACTAAATAGGAGATTGTTGATAAAAGCCCGCCTTGAGAACGGGAATAATAGCCCCAAAGCGAGACATGCCGATCTATGGAAAAGATAGTACTCATGACTTGGGACGCTAAAAACAGCAAAAGTGGGATATCAAGAAAAGTTCTCTTAAAAATTAGCCTTTTTACCGCGATGGACTTTGTGACCCATGTTCCCACAATTATTGTGGTAATTGCATAAACGAACAGCATCTTATTCAACTCAAAAAGTTCAGAATTAAAAGGAGTAAAAAGAAAAGGAGTTATAATAAATAAGGCTAAAAAACAGAACTCAATAATACCTTGAGATCCCTCGTAAATTTTTTGCATTTTCTAATAATATCATTTCAGGCTGGTGATGGTGGAACGCGTACGTTCCGAGCTCGTGCGACGAGGTGGTATACTACCCGTGATGTTCAACTCGCTTTATTCACTCTTCACTCATGATATAGGAATCGACCTTGGTACTGCTAATACTTTAGTTTATGTTCGTGGCAAGGGGATTGTAATTCGCGAGCCCTCGGTTGTTGCCAGGCATAAAAAGACTAAAGAAATCCTTGCTGTGGGAGCTTTGGCAAAACGCATGGAGGGAAGAACTCCTGCAACGATTGAAACGGTTAGGCCACTAAAAGACGGGGTTATTGCTGATTTTGATGCAACGGCTGCGATGTTGGCTCACTTTATCAAAGAAGTGCACGAGACACCAAGTGGGGTAAAGCGGATTGGGTTACCCAAAATACCCAAGCCTTTGGTTGTTGTGGGGATCCCCTCAGACGTAACAGAGGTTGAGCGTCGAGCTGTACAAGACGCTGCCTTGGGTGCGGGTGCTCGACAAGCTTACCTTATTGAAGAACCAATGGCGACGGCCATAGGGGCCGGACTTAATGTTGAGGAACCGGGTGGGGTATTCGTGGTTGACATTGGTGGCGGAACAACAGAAATTGCAGTTATATCTTTGGGTGGCATTGTTTTAAACAGAAGTTTAAGGGTCGCTGGCGACGAGATGGACGAGGCGATAATCCATTACCTTCGAATGAGGTACTCACTGCTTATTGGCCAAACGTCAGCAGAGGAGTTAAAACACCAAATCGGAAGTGCTGTACCCTTAAAGAGCGAGAGGCATTATGTAATTCGAGGGCGGGATTTAGAGAATGGTTTGCCAAAGTCTCTCAAAGTATCTTCAATTGAAATTCGGGAAGCACTGGCTCCAATAGTGCAGCAAATTGTAACAAGGGTAAGCCATACGTTAGAGGAAGCGCCCCCAGAGCTTGTTTCAGATATTATGGAAAAGGGGATAGTCTTGGGGGGCGGAGGATCGTTAATTTCCGGAATTGATCAAATGATGTCCGAGGCTGTCGGGATACCAGTTTGGATCGCAGACGACCCCTTAACCACAGTTGTCCGAGGTACGGCAAAAGTTATAGAAAATCCAGGTCTTTTGCAAAAAGTCCGTGTCGTCGGAGGTTTAAGGTAAGTTTTGCAAGCACGGCAAAACGACCTTGGTTGGCCGTTTGCCCCCGTTTTTTACCAGCATCTCCTTACATCATCTCTCCACGATTTTCTCGATCTCTATCTTGCTGGTTCTTGCCTTTCTCTTGCTTTTGTTCTCGTCCTGTTTTTCCGCCTTTCTTACCCTTTTCCTCTCGCTTTTTTTGATCCTCGCCGCTTGTGTCTTCACCTTGGTAATTCATGTCCCAATCTGCCATAATTCTCACCTCCCTTGCCCTTCTTAAGATTGCTCCTTGAGCCGCAGTCCAAATGAACCAAGGCTTAAAGGTAAAATCAGAAGGGTTTACTGCTTGATCATCATATCCAGGCTGGGTTTCAAATGAGTGTTAAGCTTGTAAGAAACCTGTTAGCAACAGGTTTCTTGGCAAGCTAAATAAATACGAAAGAAAAGGAGGCTAATTTTGGGCTACTGCAGGACGTTGATGCATAAGTTTTGTCGAATCGAGCAGAGACATAAATAAGTTGATACTCTTTTCAAAAGCTTTACTAAAAACTTCTAACTCTGCGTGTTTTACGCCAACTTTTATGTGGAACGTGCCGCACGGGTTTTTACTCCAATCCCATCTTGTCTCGCCTGAAAAACATGCACTTTTACAGCCTCGAGACTCTTTTTCCAGCCGTAAATGTTCAAGTAGAATATGCTCGAATAGATGTGCGATTTCAGTATCCTTTACCTCTTTTTTAAAAGGCACTTTTGAGTGGTTAAAGCACTTAGATTTGTAAATACACGGCAAGTGGGTCATCAAAAATTTGTAAGTGTGAGGGAGCTGGTCGGTATATAGAGTCGGGGAAAGCATGTGCATGAAGAGGTGTGTTGTACTCTCGCGGTGTTTGATGTTAATAGTGAAGTGGTCAGTTGTAATTCGTCTCATCCTTACCTAATATTTACAAAATTCTTACGGCAAGCTTACATTATACCCGTGAAAACTTCAAAGTCAAGCCGTGAAAAGAGAAAATTTAGCAATAGTTGCCATGGGCAGGCCAAGAAAGACATGGTAAAATGGGCGCGTGCAGACTGTTAAGAAAGAGAGCTATTTAATCTTTTTGTGTTATGTTTTATCGTTCTTACTCCTTTTCCTTGATATTAACTCGAAAGTTGTTTTTCTTCACACGAGCAGTCGTTTTTTAGCAGATCCTGTGCAGTCGCGGTTATTCAAGATCAAGTCTTTTGTGCTTTCTCCGTTTGGTGCGCTGGCTTTAGGGGACAAAGAAAAATTAGGGAAACTTGAGCTGAAAATAGCTGAGCTTAATTCTCTAGTCGTGTCATTCAAGACTATTGAAGAAGAAAATGTAAAAATGCGAAAACTTTTAGGGGCTGATGTCCCGTCAAATTGGCAGTTTGCTCCTGCAAGAGTGGTTTGGGCAAACGGCGACTCGGTTTCAGTTTATGCTGACATTAACACAAAAAAAGAAACCCCAGTTGTGGCAACTTCTGATTTAACAAAAGGCGGAGTATTAGTGGGACGAGTGGAAGAAAGCTTTGGTAGAAATCATAAAGTTTTGTTGCCTTCGGCTCCGAATATAAAAATTTCTGTGACAGTACGAGGGACGAATGGTGATAAACAAAGTTTGTTGCCAGGCAATAAACACGCAAGCGGAATTATTGAGGGCAAAGGTGGAAAAATTATGCTAGGCCAAGTATTGGCTGCTGACCCAATTGGGGAAGGCGACTTGGTTGTAACGTCGGGAGATTCCGGATTTCCTCCAGACCTTTTGATTGGGTATGTTAAGAATATCACGACAAACACTAACTTGGCTTCGAAAGAGGCAGAAGTTGCGCCCGCTGTAAACGTTACTGATTTAGACTATGTGTTTTTTGTGACAAAGTATTAATTTGTATGCGTTCTCGACTATTTGTGATCCTATCTTTAGTCTTTGCTCTATTACAGGGGCCTATACTTCCGTCGATTTTTTTTGAAGAAATTTTAGTTGTGATTTTTTCACTGTCGAATTCCGTGAGTAAAAGTGCACTTCCTTTATTCTTGGCAGGACTATTTCTTGATCTATTGCAAAACCAAAAGCTTGGGGTGACATCTATAATTTTTTTGTCGACTGCTGTCTTCATCCATTACTCAAAGTCGCAAGTACGATATCAAACAACTGGGGGGTTGGTTTATTTACTTTTTTCAGTTTTTGCACTTGAGATGCTGCGTAGTAAATTAGTTTTTGCAAGCAACCTCGAGCTTCCTATTTTAGGAAGTTTAGTATTTTCTTTTTTAGTCTTTTATTTTGCTTGGCAACCTCAAACAGAGGGAGGGATAAGAATAAAGTAGAATTTGTCTAATATGAGCTCGCGCTATTTTAACAACCCGCGTTTAACTCGCGTAATGTTTGGTTCAAAGATAACCCAGGGGAACAAAAAGCCCCGAAGTTATTTTCAAGAAGAAAGCCAATCTAATAGATGGCTATTATTGTTTTTGCCGCTCTGCATTTTTTTGATTGTTGCCTCAGCGAAACTTTTCGAACTTCAGTTAATAAAGGGAGCATACTTTAGGCAACTTGCGGAGGGCAACCGGATTCGGCGAATTCCAATTAAAGCGCCTCGTGGGGAAATATTTGATAGAAATGGAGTTGCACTTGCTCGCAACATTCCCATTTATAAGATAGCAACTTTTTCAAATAGTGGAGTTGTCACCAAAACTGACTCGATCTCCCGGGAGGAGGCCATAAAGCTTCAGTCGGGGGGAGACTCGGAGGAGGCAAATAGATTATTGATAGAGGTGGGGCGAGAATATCCATTAACTGAGGCAGCGGCGCACGTTGTGGGTTATGTAAACGAAGCCTCGGAAAAGGAGGTCGGCCAAAGACCCGATTGCCCGCAAGACAGCCAAAAACCATCTTACCAAGTTTCAGATCTTATTGGCCGAATGGGAGTAGAGGAACAATATGAGTGCTTGCTGCGGGGCGAGAATGGTGAGGAGTTAATAGAAGTTGACGCAAGGGGGAGACTTGTGAGGAGGCTTGGAAGAAAAGACCCGACGCCAGGTACTTCAATTAAACTGACGATTGATTCTGCCTTGCAAAGGGCTGCATTTGATGCATTGACGGATGCACCAAACGAAAAGGCAACAGCCCCAATTCGGGAAAGTGGTGGGGTAGTTCGTGGAGCGTTGGTTGTCCAAAACCCAACCCATGGGGAGATTCTCGCTCTTGTTTCAACCCCTTCTTTTGATCCGAACAACATAACTGCCGACTACGCAAAATGGGTGCAAGACCCGAATTTACCATTTTTTAATCGTGCAATTTCAGGTGCATACCACCCAGGATCAACATTTAAAATTATAACCTCAACTGCCGGTCTTGAGGAAGGGAAAATTGACAAAGATTTTGAATATGTAGATACAGGAGAAATAAAAGTTGGTGAGTTTTCATTCAAGAACTGGTATTTCTTAAAATATGGCAAAGGGGAAGGTAGCATCAATTTGGCTCGTGCGATTGCACGTTCAACCGACACCTTTTTTTACAAGGTTGGGGAGTTTTTAGGCCCTACTCGACTGGCTGATTGGGCAACAACGTATGGACTTGGAAGAAGGAACGGGATCGATCTTCCCGGAGAGGTCGCGGGTCTTATTCCAACTCCCGAGTGGAAAGAAAAGACAAAGGGTGAGCGGTGGTTTTTAGGGAACACGTATCACATGAGTATTGGGCAGGGGGACGTTGCTGCAACGCCGTTGCAGATTTCTAGCATGACGTCAGTTGTCGCAAATGGCGGAAACCTCTGTGTTCCTCGTGTTTGGGTTGGGGATGGTGGGGGAAAATGCAAGAACTTGGGGATAAAGGACTCGACACTTGAGGTTGTGAAAGAAGGGATGCTCGGAGCTTGCTCGCCAGGCGGAACGGCAGGAGTGTTTTTCAATTTTAAGCCACAAACGTCATGTAAAACTGGAACTGCCCAGACAATTAGTGAGAAAACTCATGCCTGGTTTACGTCCTATGCCCCTGCAGAAGTAGTTGAGGAGGGTGCACAATCCGCAATAGTCGTAACCGCTATCGTTGAAGATGGAGGAGAAGGGTCAGTAGTTGCTGCCCCAGTGGTCAAGAAAGTTTATCAAGAGTGGTTTAAGTAGTACCTACCTATAAACTTCTTTGCGGTGTTCAACTTTAATTATTGTTACTTCTTTGTTCTCCTTGTCTATTGCGTATACCACGCGAAAGTCTCCAATTCTTATTCTGTAACTTTCACTGCCTTTGAGCTTAACAGAGCCGGTCTGATAAGGATTTGTTGCGAGCGTACTTATCTTTCTAAAAATTCTTTGCCCAAGTTTTCTTTCGACCCCTAGGAGTTCTTTTTCTGAGGATTTAGTGAAGGTAATCTTCATCCTACTTTTTTTTGCCGAACAGTTTCTTTTTGACTACTTCAAAGGGGACTCGGGGTTCATTTTTGCGTTCTTCAACTGCTATCATATCCTCTAAATCTTCCAAATCTTGAAGCGCACGCTCCAGTACTTTGAAGTGGTCAGGATGCACCAAGACAGCGGCTGGTTCTGATCTTTGTACAACCACGACAGGCTCAGACTTTACTTTCTTTATCACATCAGCTGTGTTTTGCTTAAGTGTGGTTATTGAAATAATGTCTGTCATGCTCTTATAATAGCACTTTTAATGGTATTGTCAACAGTACTTTTAAAGATACTTCCAAAAGTACTATTTTTTAATACACTTTCCTTGTTCGTCTGGGTGCCTGGGTTTGGGGTATTGGCAGTAATATCCACCAGGACATGCAAGTTGTCCGGTTTCTCCAGCAAATCCTCCACAAGGTTTACCTAAGGGATAATCTGCTTCTGCGAACTTAAAGCTTGAAATGATTTGGTTGAAGAGGGCGACCGGTTCGTCTTGAGTCTTGTCTTCATTTTTAAAATCATACGGCCACAAAGTTAAGCCAATATATGTGTTTTTATCTGCCGATTCAAAAAAGTAGGATAATGCTCCATACATGTCCGGAATGTTTTGTGACTTGTAAACTGTTTGGTTGTTAATTTGTAGCCGTTCGAATTTAATGTTCTGTTTTTCAAAGTCCTCCGTAATGCCATAGTACTTGTAAATTACATCTAATGCATCGTCTTCTTTGGGGTTATCAATAGCACTTACAAGCACGGAGTATCGTACCCTTTCGTCTGGGCCTGGAAGTCCTTCAAACAGATTTCTTGATTTGAAACCTGATTCTAAATTGACAATTCCTTCTATTATTGTTCCCGTTATTTTCCAATCAGCCGGATAGTTTAATTCGAACGCATAAAGATCGTTTTTATAAGTTTTCCAATTTTCTGTGCTGGGAATGGCAACAGGGGAAGGCGATGGAGACGAAATTATTGGGAGTTGGATGTCTGGAATTTTATTTTTGTTCAAGTAGTAATAGCTACCAACTGCAACAATTAGAAGCAAAGCTAAAAGGGGAAGGACATAGATGATACCTTTTTGTTTCACTATCCAGTGTAATACTATTAATTAATTGATGTCAAATTTGTAAGTGCTTGTGATATTGTGGATGTATGACCCTTCTTCGTCCGCCTCTGGCGAGACTGAGAGAGGTAGGCTTTTTATGACAGAAAGAGAAGCATGGATCGCGTTTAGTTGCTTTATCCCAATTGGACCAGCAAGGTATAAACTTATAGTAAGTTACTTTAGTTCTGCGCTGAAAGCTTGGAACGCTTCTAAAAACGAATTTATAAATATTGGATTCAAAGAAGATTTAGCACAAAAATTTCAAGAATTTAAAAAAAGCTTTGATTTAGACTCGTACAAGCAAAAAATGGAAAAACTGGGTATTGATGCTTTGTGCCTTGGCGACAAGGGATACCCGGAAAGGTTAAAAACCCTTGAGGACAGCCCATATTTGTTGTATGCCAAGAAGGATCCCGGGTGGGATATGTCGCTAAACGAGCTTGCGGAGGTGTCTGTCGCGGTAGTGGGCTCAAGGAAAATGACAAGCTATGGCAGGGAGATGTGCCAAAGAATAGTTACCGGCTTAGTTGACGCGGGGGTAACTATAATTAGCGGTTTAGCACTAGGAATTGACGGCGCAGCCCATAGGACAACTATCGAATTAAATGGTAAAACTGTGGGCATACTAGGCGGAGGCCTTGACCAAATTTATCCACCAACAAATAAGCAGCTTGGTGAAACCATTGTGAAAAATAGACTGGGGGTACTTTTATCTGAATACCCCCTGGGCTATCCGGCTATGCCACAAAACTTTCCAATCCGAAACAGAATTGTCTCGGGTATGGCTCTGGGTGTTATAATTATTGAGGGAGCTGAAAAATCTGGTACTCTACTTACTGCGGCGCTAGCGGCCAGTCAAGGACGAGATGTTTTTGCAGTTCCGGGACCTGTTACTTCTTCTACGTCTTGGGCACCTCACTACTTAATAAGAAACGGAGCAAAACTTATTGAAAGTGCTAGGGATGTGTTGGATGAACTTAAGATTCAGTCTAAGATATTACAGTCAAAGTCTAAGTCCACTCTACCCGAGTCGGCAGACGAGGAAATGTTACTAGGCGCAATCCCCTCCGAGGGCGCAGATGTTGACACGATTGTTAGAATAAGTAGCATGGAAACGGGAAGGGTCTTGGGAACGCTGATGACTTTGGAACTAAAAGGAATGATAAAGAATGTGGGAGGGAGCTACATTAAAATATAATTTTCAATTTAAAATTTTAAAAACATGAATCTTATCATTGTTGAATCACCAACTAAAGCTCGGACGTTAAGCCGTTTTTTAGGTAGAGACTATACGATTGACCCAACGATGGGCCATATCGTTGATTTGCCAAAAAGCAAGCTTGGGGTTGATATCGAGAAAAACTTTGAGCCTGATTATGTTCTTGTTGCAAAAAGAAAAGATACGGTTGCCAAGATTAAGACTGATGCAAAAAAGGCTAAAAACATTTATTTGGCCACAGACCCTGACCGTGAGGGCGAGGCGATTGCGCACCACGTTGCCAACTTGATTAACGGTGAAAAGGGTAGGGTGCTAAAAAGGATAGTTTTTCACGAAATCACAGAAAGCGCTGTCAAGCATGCTTTGGAGAACCCCAGGACTGTCGATTTACGGTTGGTAGATGCCCAGCAAGCAAGACGAGTTTTGGATAGACTGGTAGGCTACAAACTTTCCCCCCTACTTTGGAAGAAGATAAGGAAGGGTTTGTCTGCCGGACGAGTTCAATCTGTGGCTGTTCGTTTGGTCGTGGAAAAAGAGCGTGAAATAGGAGCATTCAAGTCGGGAGAGTATTGGGAAATATTTGCAGAAGTAAAACCCCCCTTCGCTCGCGCTTCGGAGGGGCAAGTAGTCAGAAATAGTTTTAATGTTAAACTCATTAAAAAAGATAGTAATAAAATCGAGGTTGCCAATGGCGAACAGGCAAAAGAAGTAGTAAGTAATCTTGAAAAATCAAGCTACGAAGTTTCAACAGTTGAAAAGAAAGAAGTTGTTAAACGCCCTCCTGCTCCATTTACCACATCAACAATGACTCAAGCTGCGGGTCGGTCGATGTACTGGTCTGCAAAAAAGACAATGAGTGTTGCCCAAAAGTTATACGAGGAGGGTTTAATCACCTACCACAGAACAGACTCAACAAATTTATCAGTTGAGGCAATTGCACAAGCTCGCGAGTTTATAAAGAATAAATACGGGCAAAACTTTGTACCCGACTCCCCTAGACTGTACAAAACAAAAAGTAAACTTGTACAAGAAGCCCATGAAGCAATAAGGCCAACTCAAGTGTCAGTGTTAAGTACAGAGAGTCAGGTTGTAAGTATGGGGAATGACGCTATTCGGTTATATGAGCTTATTTGGAGGAGGTTCGTTGCTTGTCAAATGGCAGACAGTATTTTTGACGGGACAGTTATAAATGTTGAAGCCAAGTCGGATGGTGGCATTTACCAAATGCAAGCGCGGGGTCAAGTAATGAAGTTTGAGGGATGGAAGAAGGTGTACGAAAAGACTACTGATTACGGACTAAAGACTACGGCTCAAAAGAAAAATGTGGTAGACGGTAGTCGGTGGAATGTAGACGAAGTGGTTTTGCCTGGTGTGGAGGAAGGTGAGCAGCTGAACTTGATTAAAGTGACATCGGAACAAAAGTTCACAGAACCGCCACCGCGCTACACTGAGGCAACTTTAGTCAAAACTTTGGAAAAACTGGGGATTGGAAGACCTTCAACTTATGCCCCTACTCTAACAACAATTCAAGACCGCCAATATGTTGAGAAAAAAGAAGGGAAGTTCTACCCTACAGCTTTGGGAATTGCTGTTAATGACTTTTTGGTTTCTTATTTTGAAGGCGTTATCGATTATAACTTTACAGCTCAGATGGAAGACAACCTGGACGATATTGCAAAAGGTGAGAAACAATGGGTTCCTGTTATTTCGGACTTCTGGAATCCGTTCTCAACTCAACTTGAAAAAGTCGAAAAGGTTGCCGAACGTGTAAAAGTTCAAGTTGAAACAACAGGCAAGAAATGTCCACTTTGCAAGGAGGGCGAACAAATTGTGAGAGTTGGGAGGTTTGGAAAGTTTTTGGCCTGTTCGCGCTTCCCGGATTGTAAGTGGTCGGCAGCCTATGTTGAGACATTGCAAATGAAATGTCCAGACTGTGGAAAAGGTAACGTGGTTGTGAAAAGAACTTCAAAAGGAAAGCATTTTTTTGGTTGTTCAAGATACCCGAAGTGTAAGTGGGCATCTTGGAGAAAACCGGCAGCCGCTGGGGCTATGGCCGACGGTTCAGGAGCGGATAAGGCACAAGAAACCACCTAATTTTCAAATTTCAAATTCCGGTTGTATGGCAGCAAAAAAGACCATTTTGTTACTTGTTTTAGTGCTAGTTATAATCGGCGTTGTTTTGATGGCAGGTTGGAAAAAAACCGGTTTGATTTCCCCTGTTTCGAAGTTATCTGTCCAGACAGTAAATGTCGCAGCGCCTACTCCAGTGCCCGAACCAACATCCATTCCTTCGCCATCTGCTCCTTCTCCTAGCCCCGATTCAATCGGTGCAAGCCCCATTCCATTACCAGACCCATTAGTTTATGGACCATGCAGAATTATTCCTGTTCTTATGTACCACCATATTCAACCAAAAGAAGAGGCCCAAGCAAAGAAACAGCTGAGCATTTCAGTCAACAACGATGTTTTTGCCAGTCAAATGGCGTATCTTGCGTCCCGTGGTTACACCGCCTTGACACCTGATCAATTCTTGCAAGGTGTGGCCAGCGGCGTTCAAGGACGCTCCATTCTATTAACATTTGATGATGCATATGAGGACTTTTACAAATATGCTTATCCGGAGCTTGTTAAAAATAATTTGCGCGCAACAGTGTTTGTTCCAACGGGGTTGGTTGGAAATTCGGACTACATGAACTGGTCTCAAATTTCTGAGATAAAAAGCTCAGGCCTTGTTACTTTCGCAAACCATACCTGGTCACACAAAAATATGGGTGCTGCAAGCGAAGAAACGATTCGATATGAAATAAGTACTGCAAAAACTCAACTTGAAGAACATGGACTTGGGCCAGTTACGTCATTTGCATACCCGTACGGAACAGAGAATTTAAAGGTGGACTCAATTATGAAAGAAATGGGTATAACCTCGGCTTTTACAACGGTTCCGGGTTCTTACCAATGTGCAAAACTCCCATACGACTTCAGAAGAACAAGAATCGGCAACTCTCCACTATCCTCTTACGGCCTGTAGTTTGAATTACTGGCATTTTCTTGCTATACTTTAATCAGCCTGCGTTTGACCAGAATGGTACCAAGTGTAAGCTTGGCGGACAGTCTGACAGCTCATTGAAAAACGAACCGCGTAATACAGACAAGGAGTACAACGTGGACAAGTACAGAATTACAGTGGCGCAGACTCTTCCCCTCCAACTTGATGTTCGAATGATTATGCCTTTTGTATGGCATCTCATATTCAAAGATGTCAACACAATAGATGTTGGCGAGTTGCTGGAAACGGAAATGGAGGCTGCGGTCGCTTTTACCAGCGAGAGTCGCGGTCAAATCAAAGTCAAGGTTGTCTTTGATTCACCAGACAATGAATCACGAGAGTACGTTTTTAAGCCAGGTGAGCAACAAACTTGGGTCGTTCCGCTTTTGGGAAGTGCGAAGGTGGATATTTTACTAGACGTGGCGTATAGCGAAAAACACCGACGCATTCGTATGCACGTAGTTCCTCCGCCGAGAGGATGAGTTAGTCGTATTTGATGCCGTTTTTGCCATGGGCACCTAAGGATGGAATAGTTTCCTCTAAGGGTGCCCTTTTTTTGTTTTTCCTCATTGACAAGTTTGGGGAGTTTCTGTAAAAAAGATAAAGCTGAAAAAGCTACTGAGTTACTAAATTATCCAAATGAAAGAAATGGCAAGGCCAACAATCAAGTTTAAACTACTTTCCCCGGATAGCAAATTGCCTCAATATGCGCACTCAGACGATGCAGGATTTGATATCTTTTCTGTCGAAACAGTTGTTCTTGAACCGGGACAACGACATGTTTTTAAAACTGGTTTAACTTCCCAAATTCCTCAAGGTTGGTTTGTTTCAGTCCGTGACAAAAGCGGTTTGGCGGCAAAACATGGTTTGCACACAATGGGGGGTGTAATTGATGCCGGATACCGAGGAGAATGGGGAGTAATTTTAGTAAACAATGGGCAAGAGGTTGTGACAATTGAAAAAGGAGATAAGATTGCACAAGGAATTATGCAACAGGCCGAACAAGCTCAAATTGAGCTGGTTGAAGTACTAGAGGACACGGAACGTGGCGAAGGTGGATTTGGAAGCACAGGAAAGAAGTGAGAAAGCAAAAAGTGGAAAGGTTTTTGAATAATGATTGAAGGAAAAAGATATGAGCAAGCAGGACAAACGTTAGAATACTGCCCTTTCCCATACTCCACAGAAACTTTTAATGAAGAAGAAAAAGCAGTTTTACTGCGTTATTTTACAAATTATGATAAACCGGTTTATGCAATTCGTCCCAATCTCCCTCAAGAAGTTGTAGGCGCGCTACTTTCCCGTTTTAGCAGAACTTCGTTGAGCATCAGGAGAATCTTCCTAAATGAATTTTACAAAGCCTCTGAATTGGGGATACAAAATATTACGGCCTTTCTTGTTGAAAATCAGGGTGCTGAGCTAGATGTTGCAAATGAAAGAGCGAAAGCTTTTTACAAAAACGCACTGGCAGAGTACGGGGACGAATCGGTTAAACAAATGGGGAATGCGCATATAGTTTTTGAGGGAGTTTCTCAAATTGCAGCTAAAGCGATTGAAGACGGCAGACCAGGTTCGGCATTTATTGAGAAATCAACTCGTTATGTAGACTTTGGAAATTTGGTTGACGGACACTATTTATATTGTGAACCCCAAGAAATAATGCATTCGAAGTTTGCGGAAGAGTTCACTGCCTGGAATATTGCCACGTTTGAAGCTTATAAAAAGCATTATCCAATAACGATTGAATTTTTAAGAGCAAAATATCCAATGCTAGATCTGGAAATAGATATTACGACTTGTGGAATGAAGAGCAGTAGTAATAAATATGATGATTTGAATGGTGAATTGCAAAAGCTAGCAAAAAGAGCGTACGAGCGTGCACTTAAGGCAAAAGCATTTGACCTTGTTCGAGTTTTCTTGCCGACAACAACAGTTACGAATATCGGCGCGAATTTCTCAGGTCAGGCAGCAGAGCACACAATTAACAAACTCATGGCTTCGCCGTTTGCTGAAGTTAGATTTTTGGGAAATTTGGCATTAGAAGAGCTTGCAAAAGTTACACCAAGCTTTCTGTTAGAAATTCAAACATATGGGGTTGGCATAAGACGTTACATGGAAGAAGTAAGATTCAGACAAGAAATTCAAGCTGAATGGTGGACGAGTTTTATTAAAGAGACGAATGAATCTGCCGACGTTAGACTTGTGGATTACGACATCGACACAGATGTCCAAATTGCAGCAGAAATTGTATACGGAGCTCAAACAGACACTCATTTTTCAAAAGCAGCAATTTTGGATTGGGCAAGAGGAGTTAAAGAGCAGGATAAACAAGCCGACATATGGGCAATTTGGAGCAAGAGACTTACGAGTTTAATTGTCGAGTCTGTCCCCGAGCGCAATAACAGACGCAAAAAACTTCCAAGAGCGTTTGAACGGGCAGAAGCCGAAGTTGAATTTAACTGCGATTTTGGGATATTCCGGGATTTTCAAAGAAATAGATTTAACATGACTACAAGACAGCGTTTGGATGCAACCGAAGTTTACGTTCCGGAAGAATTTAGGGAGCAAGGAATGGAAGAAGTTTTAACTGATTATGTAAGAATGGCGCACTGGACAAAGTCGCTAAACTCGAGAATTTCAAAGACTAAAGAGATGCAAACTGCAAGAGCTGCCGAATACGTTACTATCTTGGGAAACAAGTTAAGATTTAATATAAGAGCAAATATTCGTCAGTGGTGTTTCTTCGCAGAACTCAGGACAATTCCAGGCGGTCATCCGACATATAGGCATGCAGTTCAAGAAGCAGCTAGACAAATTTTTGAAATAATTCCCTTTTTGAAAGATTTGTTTTCAAATATTGACTGGAAAGAAGATTATGGCTTGGGAAGACTTAAGGCTGAAATTAAAACTCAACAAAAACTTGAGAAAACAAGTTGAACACTAAAGAAAGGTTGTTGCTAGGGAGGAATGATGGTTTGGTGCCAAAAAATGGAGGTCAGTTTTTGCGCAGGATAGATTTGCTCGCTTTTACGAAACAAAAAGCGCGAGTCGTAAGACGAACTATGATTAGAGTTCCAAGTGATGGGAAAAAGTAAATGAAAATAAATAATTCATATCCAGGTTTATATATTGTTTTTGAAGGAATTGTTGGCACTGGGAAGAGCACACAAATAAAACTTCTTTGTGACAACCTTAAAACTTATTCCGATGATATTTCAACTAGACTTGTTTTTGAGCCAGGGGGGACTTCCTTAGCAGACCAGATAAGGAAAATAGTTAAGTACGAGAAATTGACGGCTGAGGAAGAGGCAAGATTGTTTGCAAAAGCTAGAGAGAGTCTTCTTGATGAGGTGGTAAGACCCGCATTGGCACGAGGAGAGTTGGTCATAAGTGACCGCTCGTTTTTATCAAGTCTAGCCTATCAAGGAGAAGGGAGACTTTGGGATGGAGGCGGACAACCGCTTTACAAGGGATGGAGGGGGATTTGGAAACAATTTAACAAAGAGGTTCTGCGCGAAACGATGCCGGACGTAATTATGTTTATTGATACCAGCATTGCAGCTGCTCGCGAGAGATCTGAAAGAGACAATCCGGATAAGTTTGACCGAGAAGGGTCTGGTTTTTGGGAAAGAACAAGAGAGGGATATTTAGATGTGTTGTTTAGGCTTACATGCCAATATACGGGCATGTCTGTTGTTAAAATTGATGATGACGGGAGGCTTGGTAAAGACGAAATAAGCCGTCACGTTGTTCGAGAGGTTGCTCCTCTGATTGATAGTTGGTTGGCAAACGGTGAAGGAAGG
>MHCC01000024.1 GCA_001816475.1 Candidatus Blackburnbacteria bacterium RIFCSPLOWO2_01_FULL_40_20 | reverse complement strand
ACAATAATTTAATTGGGGCACTTGGACACCGAGCTTCAGCCAAAGGCTGATTTGCTCGGCGCCAAGTGCCCCACGTCCCTACTTTCCCTTACCTGCGATACCCGGGGTGCCATGTGCCAGAGCGTGTTACCCTGACAAAGTACCCCAAGCCGGAGCGGATTGAGAACCCATCAGTCGGGAGTCCGGACAAGTAGCTGTGCCACCCACCGTTCTCCCAACTGGCAATTTGCGCAACCTCGATCCCTTGACTGCTCATCTCGGCAAGCAACGAACGTGCTGTGTATGCCGAGTTGGCAGAAGGAATCGAAACCAGGTTCCACCCGTTCACGAGCGGTACGTCGATGTACGTCGGAGGGAATGGGATTGGTTCGACCGTTGCCGTTGGTGTCGCAGTCGGAACTTCCGGCAAGATTATGAAAGTCCCACCAGCATACGCCAACCTTGAGTTGACATCCAACCTGATCAACCCCGACCTTGGCGAAAGGTTCGGCATCGTGAACGTCACTGCCGTACTTGTCCAGTACTGGCTGTTGTACTCGGGATTAAAGTGGGCAAGTTCAATTCCTCCACCATCCCGCTCAAGCCAAACATAAAGCGAAATCTCGTTAGGCCGTCGAAAGTTCTGACCTTCGACCACTACCTGTTGCCCCGGCGCTGCCTCCATCGGAGTCACTTTCGTGATCACCGGCGGGACTTGTTGCGTCGAAATCGCCGTTGGTGTAATAGTCGCGGTTGGCGTCGGTGTCGGGCATGTCCCAATCGTGAACACGTTGTATGCAAGAACCGTTTCCGAAGTAGGCAAACCCACTCCATCATACGGCGCTTCCGCAACCGTTACCGTATAGGTTCCACCCGGAAACAGTTGAACCGTCCCTTCCCAGCGGATGCTGGAAATTGACCCGTGGAATTCCGCGTGATCGCCCAGTGTACTCGAAACAGCACTCCCGGCACCGTAGTGTGCAGTGATCGTACCGTCTGATACCTCGTACCAATACCCCAAAACCGGGGACAGGATCCGAGCATCAATGGCAAGATCGACGTGACTCGTCGGAACCAACGTATGCGGCCCCGCGCAGCTCCAACTTACCGCGACGATCGCCCGGGGCGAAGTCGTCGTCGGTATCGTGGTTGGAGTAGGCGTTGGCCCACCCCCACCTGCGTATGCCATTCCTCCGACCAGGCTGGCAAGAGAAATCACCACCGCAGCCACCACCAAACCCATAATCCCCAAAATCCTGCGCATTCGAGTTTCTCTCCTTCCGCTTTTCTTGGACCATGACCCTGCTGGCTATATTTTGTTGTCGCACAACTCCCTTTGGAAAGTAGGTTATTAAGGTGCAAAATCGGCAGCCTCATGCGTATTAGCCATCAACCTTATCGGCCTCAAGCCAAAATCATAAGAATTTGCCGACCCTTAGATATTGTGAACGTAAATATGGATGTTTTTAACCTCCACATCTAGCTTCACAATATTACTATACTTGCTACTACAGGATAGCATGTTTTTGGCATTTTGTCAAGTTTTCACTTGGAACTTAAAACCAGCCTTTTTGCTACGAAAAAAGGGCGTGCGACCAGATCAATCTCCCAAAGGAGAAATCTCTGGCACTCACGCCCCTGTTTGCAGACTACTTCTTAGTCTGCGTGTCCGCACTGAGCGGAGTCGAAGTGCTCATCACGATCGCCCTGCCCGGCACCCAGACCCCCGCACGCTCAACGCGCACGAAGTAGCCTCGGCCCGGCTCAAGCGGGAAACTGTTGGCCGGGAAGTTGTGGAGGTGAGACTCCCATCCTCCTCCTTCCCATCGGCTGATCTGAATTGGTCCAAGCCCGAGCTCCGAGAGTTCTGTTAGAACATCCTGAGCAAACCTCGGCCCGTTAGTCAACACTGCGATATTGTTCCAGCCACTGTTCAATGTGACAGTGACAGGCGCCGCAGGAGTCGGTGTTGGCGTTGGCGTACTAGGCGCCGGTGTCAGCTCCAGATTGATCATTGCGGGAAAGTACCAGCTGAATGTGGAGCACGTCGTGTCCAAGTCATATGTTGGCTCCGACTGGAGGGATACAATCCCTTCTCGGGAGTCAACGCTAACTCGCTGTTCAACAGTCGCCCACCCATCAACTGGCAGTGGCCAAAAGCCCATATCCCCGATACCTAGAACCGTCGTGACCGAAAGTGCCTTCGTCTCGATGGACAAAGCGTTGCGTACGGACGCATTCGACTGTGCCGCAAGCAACATCCTCTTGCCCGTCGTGTTGTGCACGATAAGTTGGATCGTAGAATCGTTAGTCTGCGGCCACTCGCTGATCAAAGCAAAGTACTCCGGACCCGTGGGACAGCCTCGAGTGTACCACTGAGTTTCTGCCACTGGAGTATCCGCGCCCTGCACCATGAACGAGAAATACAGCGGCGAGAAAACCACATCGGTTAAGAGCGTCGTGAGAAACCCGCCATCCGGCCCTGTCTGCACTGTAAACGTGCTTCCCGACCCAGACATTTGCACCGTTTCTGAGAAAAACGAGCGCAACGACCAGCTTGTCGGAGATGGTTCCTTGCCTAGAGGCTGACTCCATTGAACATGCCAGGCAAACTTGTTCGAGTTGAAAACAACCGTCCCAGGTCCACCTGCTGCTGCCCTATCGGCAAACAACGCGATCCCAGCAACCACCAAAACAACAAATGACGCGATGAAAACCAAATGCTTCTTCATGCGACCTCTCCTTTTTGAATTTGTGAATGAGCTAACTGCGTAAAAACAACGAAGCTAAACCAAGCGTTTTCGTGCCTAATTCAACCCCATCATTTACTTACTAGAGGTTAACATATTTTGAGCTAAATGTCAAACAAGCGAGGCTTTACTTTTCAACAACATTCGAACCCATTTCTTTAGCTAAATTCCTAAAGAAGTCTTTTAATTGCGCAATGGTCAAGGGCTTAATCATCCTTGGTAAAAACTCGAATTCCTCTACTTTCAAAAAATCAGCAGACTGGTTCAAAATATCCAATTTGACCCCAAATTTAGCCTCTGCCATAATCAACAAGTCCCAAACGGAAAATTTGTTCAACAAAAAGTACAAGTCCACAAAGTCCTTAACCTCGCTGCGTTGATTGATAAGCATCATTTTACTTGCTGCGATATCTTCAAGGCTATCAGTTTCCATACCTTCAAAAATTTCACCAACCTTAAGTCTTTTGTACGGATAATACGCAAAATCAACTTTCAATAAATACCTGTCGGGAAAAGACATGTTAAAAACATGTGTATCCTCAATTGTTTGGGGAGAAAATTTGAAATCGTGCTTAATACTCCATGAACTTACTTTATTCAACAAGATTAGTGGGTCAAATTTATTTTGTGAGAAAAAATCAAGGTCGTCAGAAACCCTGTGGTGAAGATAAACTGATGCGAGCGCCGTTCCCCCGCTGAAATAAAATTGAGATCGGAAAAAAACGTCGTTTGCTATTTCTCGAAAGATAAGTAATTGCTTATCTGTTAATTCCCTTACTTTCCCCATATTAAGAGTTCAAAAAGTCGTTTCTTTCTCGGTTGAAGTTTTAACTTGTTCCAATTTTTCTTTACTTCAGATAATTTGATCTTTGTCGTTTTTCCAGGCTTAGTACCAAAATTGATTTTTCTCTCCAATATCAACAGTTTCCCAGCCTTAGTTGATTTAATCGTTGTTGGATAATCCCAAAGGTAACCCATGTTTTGATTGTATACACTCTGTTTCAATTTTGCAAAATCTAGTTCTCTATTTGAAGAAACATATCAAACTACATCACCTTCGACAGTGGGTGCAAGTCAAGCTCGGAACTATTGCCTGTTTCTTGGATAATTTTCAACAAAGATATTGTAGTCAAAGATGTCTACGTTCCCATCCTGGTCAAGATCCGCAGGACTCCCCCCAACAGGCATTCTTGGACCAAAGTGTCTAACTAATATATTGTAGTCATCAATTGACAGTTCTCCATCACCATTGATATCACCTAATAATGTTTGTGGTGAAGGAGACGGACTGGGACTTGGAGATGGTTCAACACTTGGCGATGGAGACGGCGAAGGGCTAGGACTTTGTGAGGGAGAAGGGCTTGCCCCGATTGGATCGGGGCTTGGCGAATGGGTAGGCTCAAGGCCAACAAATTGGGCTGAATAAACGTTCATGCTTCCCCCGCCAGAAACATACACCCTGTCTCCCCAAGCTGCAGCATCATACGACCACAACCCTTCAGGAAGCAAGGTGTTTTCTTCCCAATCGCTTAAGGTCATATATTGGTTAATTCGAGAACTCATTACCAATCTCGTCTGGGCATAGTCCTTTCTTCCTCCCAAAACAAAAATGTTTCCATTGAAACTTACAAGCCCATTTGAAAGCCACCGTCCTGGCAAATTCGTCAATAGTCTGAATGGGTCCGCCAAGGTTCCATTTTCACCAACTTGAGCTCGATAAACAATGTTGGTTCCACCTTCAGGCTCTCTTATTTGATATCCGCCTACCACATATAGATAACCGTTCATGGCCACTGCTGAAGAGTAAACCATTCCCGTTTGAAATTCTCCAATATTGGACCACTCGGACAACCCCCCGTCTTCTAATATTCTGGCTGAATAAACATTGTAATTGTGCCCAGAGCTGTAATTTGCACCTCCCAACAAATATATGTAACCGTTTGAGACTACAGCAACCGGAGAATATAAGCCCTTTGGTAGTTTTGTCGTTTCCGTCCAGGAGCCAATTCGCCCGTCGTTCCCCATTTGAGCAAAGTACACGTTGTCTGACGCAGAATAATCAGAAGCCTGCCCACCAAGAACATACAAATACTGGCCGCTGGTAACTGCAGCATGAGAAGTTAGAGCTTTTGGAAGAGAAGTCGCCCTATCCCAAATATCAAGAGATCCGTCTTCTTTTACTCTTGCGACACTGACCGTATCAACAGGAACGTCAGCAGCGTATCCTCCAATGTTAAAAATGTATCCATTCAAAGCAACAAGCTTACGAGCGTAGGTAGCAACTGGCAAATTTGATTCACTTCTCCAAAGACTCAAATGGCCTTGTGCAACTGGTGAAGGACTTGGGCTGGGTGAAGGCGATGGACTTGGAACAACAGGAGATGGAATCGGTGAAGGAGTTGGGCTCGCAAGCGGTCGATAAACAATTGTTTTTTGGACATCCCTGTGTGATCCGTCAGAATAGAAAAACCTTGCGTAAAGTATTTTTTGGCCTTCTTGTGAATCGGGAAGTGAAAAATCGCCTGTAGCAACATCTCCAGTTAGGGAGGTTGCATCAAGGACAGTTGATCCATCTCTGTCAGGACTAAGCCAGGTTGCAAAGTAGCCTGTGGCAACAACTGGCTCTGGAGCCGGCAGCCCGTTAACTTGCGCTGAAATTGAAACCGCAGGTATTCCTCCGGTTACGTAAATCCTCCCCTGGGAAAAGGTTGCACCTGCATTTAATATCTGACTTGTTAGTTGCGTAGTCTCCTGCCAACTAGATAGATTTCCATCGCTTTGGATAATAGCTTTAAGCACTCTTTTACCAAAAGATGGCGAATTAGAATTGTCTCCATACCCTCCAACAACATAAATGGTATTTCCAATTACCAGCGCCTGATGGTTTGTTGTAATAAAAGGAAGTGACGTTGTTGTTTGATATGCTCCAAGCGATCCATCCGAACTTATTCGCATTTTCAAAACAGTTCCAGGTCCAGTGTAATAACTTCCCTGCCCTCCAACCAAATACAGGTATTCATCTGTTGCAACAAGTGATGATGAATATATTTTCTGGGGTAACGTAAGTTCAAGCCTCCACTCACCAAGCGATCCATCACTCCCTATGGTTGTCGAATATATCTTTGAAAGGTTGTTGCCGTCTGCCGCACCGGTTTCCAGGTAAATTTTGTTATTCCATACTGTAGCCGTAAGATGGCTTGCAGAAACTGGTAGATTACCAAGTCGCTCCCAAGAAGATATTGTTCCGTCCCAGTTTGTTAAAGCCCTATACACAGTGTTTTTCCGCAAAAAGTCAGGTCCTCTCCCACCAAAAACGTAAATTAACCTTCGGTAACCAACAGCTGCAAAATGATAGCGTGCTTCAGGCAAGCCAGTTGTTACCTGCCAATCACCAACAACTCCGTCAACAAGTGGCGCATAATATACTGTATTTATAACACTCCTTGAATCGCTGCCCGCAATATTGTACAGATAGGAAGACCTGACCGAAACGAGCCGATGGCCAGAAAGCTCGTTTGTTGAAATTGTTTTTTCAGTTCGCCAGGTCCCCAAATCACCTGGATCAGGTACCGGAACCGGACTCGGTGATGGGCTTGGGCTTGGTGAAGGTGATGGACTGGGACTCGGTGATGGTTTTGGCGACCGTGTTGGTCTTTCAGGATATGGCGGGGGGCTTGGCAACGTAATTCCAGTCCAATAAGAATCTTCAAACAAGTTAATCGCCCAAAGACGTGGCCATGTATGATCTTGGATAATCAAGTTGTTGTTTTGATCGAATGCAACCTCACCTGCCGCGCCCATTGGGAGTTGAACTGCAGCGTCTGGCGTTTGTTTGCTTAATGGATCCTGGTAAAACCAAAGTTGTTTATTCTGACGAGTTTGTACATCCGCAAAATACCCATCATTTCCCACAACCATGTGATTTGCGCTGTCAAAGGCAATACTCACGGGCGATCCAGGTTGGTCAAACTTTCCATCATTACACCCGGGCATTGCTTGCTCCGTTAAACTGTTTTTGTTAAATACCTTCTCTGCCTCAATATTGGGAAAAAGACCTTGGGCATTTGCAAGATCCTCGTACATGAATGTTGTTATTCTGTTGTTGCCGTGGCACTCATATCTGTTTTCAACAACATACAGGTTCCCAAAGTTGTCAAACGAAGCTTGAGTTGGTGAACAAAGGCTTTCAGCAGTCGGTGAACCACTTGGAGACCAACTTCCAACTTCTATTTGGTCGTGATTGCACATGGTTTCCGATTTGTTTCTTTGCCCAATCACCATATCAACCAAAAGTTTTGCTCCGGGCTCGCCCAAATCATCATAGTTTTTAACTCTCAAAATCCTGTGGTTTGCTCCGTCAACAACGTATAAAGCCCGCTCTTGCCAACTATAGCTAACACTAGTGCCCATTGAAAAATATGAAACCGCACTGCCGTCATCCTGCCAATAAAGTGGAATATTTTCCGCAATCGGACTATTTTCACCTTGCACAAAAGGCAGCTGGTAAACTCTAATTTTTCCTTGGTCGTTAAAAACCCAAAGCCGACCGCGATCATCAATTGCTTGAGACAACCAAACGCGGGGCAAGCGGGCATTTATTGTTATGTCAGGCGGCGCGTCAAACGACTTGCCTTGGTAATTGTTCCAAACCAAGAGACGCCCTCCGTCAGCCAAAATCAACTGATTTTGGTAAACAACTGTTCCTGTTGATCCACCACCTAATCTGGAATCATCCGGCACATTTGGACCTTGCCCCGGAAACAAACCACCGCTGGGCAACGGAAAACAAGTTTTATCGTTTATTGTTCTTGTTTCAAATGGAACTTTATATCGCGAAACCCTGTTAAAAAACTCATCAGCCAAATAAATGTTATTGTCCTGATCAAATCCAATTGATCCGCCCGGTTTCCAGAGATTAAATCCCTCGTCATATATCGAGCCGCAAGCTGCGTCATATCCCGACCTATCACCCCCCGCGTGGTTTTGATCAATTGCCCCCAAAACTTTGATAATGTTTCCGTCCGAGTCGGTTAATATCGTCCTGTCCATCCCGTCATTTATCCATAACTTGCCTGAGGTATAATCGCCAACTTTGTATGTGTTAAATGCAAACCCAGTGGTACGAAAAATGTAATCACTTCCGCCCAAAGGTGTTAATTCCTTATAAGCCTGCATCCCGTTCGTAAAGTTTGGTCTAAAAACTAGGATCCTTGCTCTAAAAGCTTGAGGATACTCATCAATTACGTACAAATCCCCAGTATCCGGATCAACTTTTGCAAGTGTTGGAGAACAAAATCTGTTTCGAGGCAAATTATTCGGCAACTGTTGAGTAGATGCGCCAACATTCAAATAACAGTTTCCTTTATATCTGTTGCTGAAATTGTCTTGACCCAAAACCAAATCGGCAGTTTGGGAATCTTTGGGGAAACGCAAAACCCTTCCGTTGAATGTATCTGCAACCCAAACATTGTCTTGTATATCTATCGATACGCCCCGCGAAGCAACATGGTCCGGTGGTCCGGAACTTATCCAAAGCGAGTTGGAGGAAGGAGTTGTGTAGTCGTCATAATTCGACCCCTTGTTCCGACCGTTTGTTTCTAAACTGTCCTGTCCAATTTCAAAATCAGCAACATTGTCCCCTTTTCCATTTGACTTGTCTGCGCTTAGCGGTTGGTCGTACTTTAAAACTCTATTATTGTAAACATCGGGTACATACAAGTTTCCCTCACTATCAACATCGATGTTGGTCCTCATCCAATACTCGGCAGTGTTGGTTCGGGCCGGAAAATCAATTAAGCACAAAAGCGATGCTGTTGGACTTTTGTTAAAACCTAAATTGTTGTCTCCGTTACAAGCCCCACTTTCAATATCCGGTTGGCCAAAAACAATGTCGGGTGCTTTTGTCCCGTCCATGTAGCATGAATTCCCGCCAACCCCATTACAGTCTGAATCAGTCGTGCAAGACAGCGAGCTGTTGCCCACACATTTTCCTGTCCCATTATAACCAAGAACCCTGTTGTTCCCAGTATCAACAACATACAATTTGTTTGGACTTGTAGACTTGTCCACAATTACACCCGAGGAGTGGTCAATGCCAAACGGTCCCACTTTTCCACGAGAATTTTCCCCAATTCCCTTTTGTCCAAAAAATTTCAAAACCTTAATTTGAGTTCCGTAAAAATCAAAAGGAGTCGTCGCAGCACGAGGATTAAATATTTGAATCTTCTGGGTTAATACAAGCCCAACACCCAAAGACGCAAGAAGAAAGGCAACAATGCCCAAAGAAACAACGTCCCTTTTTGTTAATTTAAGTAAAGGATAATTCACCATTAATTATCAGTATTCACCAATTTGTAGCAATTTTCAACTTTTTTAGCCCTGATGCCATATCACACCTCCGAGGTGTGATATGTGATTATGATACACATTCAAGGCCACACCTTTAAGGTGTCCCCCCTACTGCATATTCGCGAAGTTTTTGAAGGTCACAAATTACGATTTCGCCCTTGTTGATTCGAATAATTTTTGCGTCTTCCAAGCGGTTCAAGGAAAGCGTTACAGTTTCCCGAAATGAACCGACAAAATCTGCAATTCGCTGGTGAGACAACTTAAGTGGAAGCACAATCTCTCTGCCTGCCCCTAACGTAGCCGAAGGCGAGGTGGGGTATCTTTCCGCGCAGTCATAAAGAAAATGGGCAACTCGCGCGGTTGAATCGGTAAACATAAACCCAACAAGTCTTTGTTCTGTATAGTCAAGTCTTTCAATATATGCATGCAGTAGATCAACAAGAAGTGACGAGTCGCGGACTGCATGCTCAAAAAATTCCTCACGCGAAATACTAACAACCTTTATATCAGTTAAAGCTTCTGCGTTGTGTTTGGCAGACTTATCAGGAGACAGCAAAGCCCTTAGCCCTACAATATGCCCCGGTCCAAGAAGATATGATGTCCCGTCTCGCCCGTCCTCAGAAAGCCTGTAAAGTTTGATAAATCCTTCTTTAATAAAGTAGAGCTTCTCCAAAGGATCACTCTCATCGAATATTATTGTTCCTTTTTTGATTAAGCACGCCGGTCTTTTTGTTTTTTCAAAAAATGAGGCAAAGTCTGGAGATTCCCAAATGTGTTCAAGCCTGTCTTTTAAAGAAGGTTTGGATCGTGGTCGCCAAATTCTTTCTAACAGTTTCGCCTTGCCCATAGCCTGATTGTAGCATACCACGTGATTACTGCTTAGCGCGTGTAACGTACATTACAGACTTCCCTGTCGCAATGATTTACAAATAGTTCAAACAACGTTGCACGTTAATAGAGCAAAGAAGATGGGCTTAAAAAGAGAACGCTTTGTAAGTTCAGGCGAAAGTATGTCATTCCGAACACGTTCGACAAGCTCAGTAAAGCGTCCTTTCTTCTGGCCCATCTTCGCTTAACGGCTCGCGCCAACTGTCAACATTTGCAAGAGTGGTTCTTGTAAATTGTCGGCAGTGAGGACAGAAGCGGAGACAAACAAACTTACCTATGAGGTGAGAAAAGTGAACGCGCTTACCATCATTCGTGCGGTTCTTGTCGTAGTTGTATCATTGATCCTGGTTCCGATCGTTGCGTCCACGACTCTCCATCCGCTGTTTGCTGTGGCAATTGCATTCGGCGTGGTGGTGTTCCTCTGGGACGTGTTGCTTCCGCTGGTTAAACTGGCAGCGCCAGTCAATGTTGATCTGGAATACCTGATCTCTCTGGCAGCCACAGCAGTCATCGTTGGTGCAATCGCTGTTTCGGCTCAAGTCAAGGCGATCGTCGGTGAACCAACGATTACGACATTTGCAACGGCTTACTTGGTACCGGGCGTCGTGAACTGGCTCGTCAAACTAAGCCAGCCTGGACCGGCTAAGGCAACAGTAGCCGCCTAACGCGCCACATTCTGCGAGCCCAGCCTCTTGGTGAGCAAGCACGTATGGCCACCTTTTGGCTGGCCGCAACAGGTAGGCATTTGAGGAACTGTCCTCCCTCGAGTGTTCTACCTCGCCCGAGGAGGATGATCGTTCCGCTTAGCGGACTTTCATTCCTCCCCGGGCAAACTACTTTTTACTTCTTACTATTTACTATTCGCTGTTTACTATTTAAAATACCCCCATGATCAGGGAAATGCCGCCACCATACACCTTCGAACCTCAAACTCCCGATTGCTTTGACGGCCCACAGAATCCTATCGAGAGATATTTAACGGAAATCACTCAATTCCCACTTTTAACGCGGCAAGATGAAGTATATCTCGCCCAAAAAATCGAGCGTGGTAAAAAAGCCTCCGATGCTCTAGCCCATACTATGGATTTGGCCAAAAGAACAGACTTGGAAGAAAGAATAGAAACAGGTAATACCGCCTTTGAAAAGCTTGTCCAAAGCAACCTTCGCCTGGTTGTTTCGCGCGCAAAAAAGCAGATGAACCATAGAGTGCCACTTTTAGACTTAATCCAGGAAGGCAACCTCGGACTTATCCACGCCATAGGAAAATTCGATTGGAAAAAAGGCTTTAAGTTTAGTACATATGCTGTCCATTGGATTGATCATTACATAACGCGTGCCCTGCAAAACCAACCTGACGGCCCAAGAATCCCTGTGTGGGCACATGAGAAAAATGCCCAAATAAACAAAGTCGAAGCATACCTTACGCAAGAACTCGGAAGAACTCCTGAATTAAGTGAGTTGGCCGTATCAGCCGGTCTCCCTGGAGAAAAAATAACTTTCATTAGAGACCTATTTAAGCCGCACCTTTCCTTGGAAAAACCACTCCACGAAAACGAAGAAGCAATCCTATCAGAAACACTTGCTTCCCCAAACGCAGACGGCACAGATGAACTGGCTTTTACTCGTGTAAACCGAGAAAGGGCTTTAGAACTATTAGCAGAAGCCATGCCAAATACCCAAAACAAAGAAAGGGACATAAAAATTGCCATTGCTAGATTATTAGGTGAAGAAAACGGCAAAGAACTCACACTTGAAGAAATTGCTAGACGCTACGGGCTAACTAGGGAGCGCGTTAGACAGGTGCAAAGAAAAATTCTAGATGCCCTAAAAAACCCTAAAAGGAGAGCTTCTGTCGCCCTAATACAATTTGCCCGTGAAGGTGTCGCAAGACGAAAGAAAAAAAAGAAGCATCCGGTTGACAACAACTGACAACCCCCTTAGAATTGCTCAATGCCCAGATGTGAAGCGCAACTCCCAACACAAAACGCGCTTAACTTGGACGAATTGTACCAAAAAGAAATTAGACAACTTGAACTCCTTACTTTTGAACAAGAACAGATGTTGGGTCGGGCAATAAGCGAAGGTGTTGCAGCACGCACAACACTGGCCAATAATGGTTTATCAAGTCCGGAAGAAAAGAACAATCTTAAAAGAAGGATCGAGACCGGACTTCAATCACGGAGTGCTCTAGCCGAATCAAACCTCCGCCTTGTTGTCACTATTGCAAATAAATACCAACATAGAGGTGTCTCCGTTTCAGAACTCATAGAAGAAGGAAATATAGGGTTGCTAGTTGCAGTTGACAAATTTGACTATCGAAAAGGGAATAGATTTTCAACATGCGCCTTCCCCTGGATAAGGCAGTCCATTATTCGTGCAGTGCTTAAATCTAGGTTGCTTAGGCCTTCTGTTCACATTGTCGAGGATTACATCACCTCGGCCAGAGCAAAACAAGAATTGACAACAAAACTGGGACGCGAACCGTCTTGGGAAGAAGTCTCTGAAAAAACTGGCATCGAAATTCGGAAACTTGAACGAATACAAGATATTGGCGAAAGCATTGTATCACTTGATGCCCTGGTCGACGAACCAGATGGCGATTGTTTTGGAGACTTTATCGACTCAGGTTGGCCTAGTGCAGGAAAACTGGCAGAGACCAGAATACAACTTGAGGAGGTCTTTGATGCTTCCTTTGATGTTCTAACAATTGAACAAAAAAGGGTGCTTGTGTTAAGAGGCATTTACAGCCTTACTTTAGAGGAAATTGGGAGAATTATTGGATTGACGCGGCAAAAAGTTGCTTTGGTTCAAAATAAAGCAATCGCTCGGCTTGTCAAAAATGGAATTTTGTCAAAAAAAGAAGCTGAAAACTTTAAAGAATACATCAATCAGAAGTAGCATATTTAAAAATACTATTGACAAACAAATAAAATTGTCGCAATATTTTTACAGAAACAACTAACACATATGCCCAGTGTTGAGAGAGTTTCCAGAAGACGTTTCTTGGAAATGATTGGGGCAGGAGCAACCATTGCAATACTTGGTTGTACGCCGCCTCCTGAGGTTCCCGTCCCTGAATCCTCACCAACTTCTCTTCCCCCTAAGCCCCCCACACCCCTCACTAACCTTACCTCCGAACCAACCCTAATCCCAACTTCCCAACAAAAAGCCTCTCCCCCCGAGCTTTCACCAAGTCCCGCGAAACAAGAAGTAAAAAGAACTGAACTTAAAATTCTTTGGCAGGATAAAATAGAAAAAAGTATTTTTAAAAGCTCACCACCTGGCTTTAGAATTCCCATTCCCACCCCACCTTTCATGGTTCAAAACGAGTCACTTTTTTTGACACGAGCCCAAAACCATAAGTTTATAAAAGTTAACCTGGGAGACGGAAAACCTCTTTGGCGCGACTCGTGGGATCTTGGAGGAATTCCTCTTGCGGTGACTAAAAATACAGTTTGGGTTTTAAGAACAGGAGAAGACCGTCTTTACGGACTTGATATAAAAGATGGTGAAAAACATGCAAGAATTGATTTTGAAAGTCCGCTTGACAATATTCCAATGTCGTTTGACGGTAAGTTATTTCTCACTACACGCAAAGACCTTCCCGGCGCATCAACAATATACACAATACACATTGTTGACCAAGAGACGGGTCAAGACAAAACGCTTCCTTCTATGCAAGTGAATTCAGGCTATTCTTTGCGCATAAAAACTGCAACATCAAGGTACGTCGTTCTTGCAACCACATATCTCCACCCGGACGCCCTTGCGGGTATAATTGACCTTGAAACAAACTCAACAATCGGACAACAACAAGGAATAACCGAAAGCGTTGTTGCCGGGATGGTAGGCGAAGATAAAATTGTTCTCGCAAAAGCGCTTTACAGATATGGTGCCCTTATTCCAAACAATCTCGAAGTATTAGATCTAACTTCAATTGGTAAACCTTGGACTTACCCACAACCGACAAAATGGCCGCCTTTTTACTTCTCGAAAGATATCATCCTCGTTACAAATCAAAAACAGGATGCTCTGATAGCAATCGACCCAAATTCCGGAAAAGAACTTTGGGTGAATGATGAAATCCTACCCAAACAAGTGATTGGGGTAAACGAGAATCAAGTTGTTTTGGCCACAGATAATTCAATAACAGCACTTGCCGGGAAGGATGGAACAAAAAGGCTTTGGAAATATGACTTGGGGGATTTCCGACCAAACGGAGTGAATTGCGCAGGTGTAACATTTGGAAAAGAATTCGCCTTCTATGTAGGTAAAAATTTCCAAGGGAACAAAAGACTTGTTTTTCGCAACATTGACGGAAGTCAAGGTAGGTCAGACTTACAAATTGGGTTTGATCCAAAGCAAATAACTGCAAGTGGCAACTTTTTAATTGTTGGAGGAGAAAACGATTTAGCTATTGTTGGGTGAAGCATGTCCAATCTTGAAAGAAAACTCTCAAGACGAAATTTTTTGGAAATGATTGGAGCAGGAACAACGGCAGTGATACTAGGTTGTGCTTTGCCCCATTCAGACCCAACCCCACCTCCAGAGACTTCCATCCCCGATTCCTCCCCAATTCCCCCTGCACCCCCTAAAACCCCTATTCCTGAAACCACCCCAGCCCTAATCCCCACCTCCAAACAAAAAGTCTCAATCCCCGAACTCTCCCCAACGTCCCCTAAGTCCCTTACTCCCCCTAAACCCGAATCAACTCCCGAACAGCCAAAAGGCCAACTATGGACAAAAGAAGTTTGGGCGCCAAGTAGCGAAGGACCAAATTATTTTTTTGACAATTGGAATGTTTATTACTTCACCTCAAAAGATCAAATGCAAGTTGTAAATCTTAAAACCGGCAATTTGGTGTGGCCTTGGATGGAAACCAATATCTCGCGATTCAAATTTTTTACTGACCCAAACGACCCCTACATTTACTGTTACAATCCAGCATATGAATTTTTAGGAGGACAGATGTTTTTTAAACGAGGCGCACAAGATGGATCAGTCATAAGACAACGGTATGAAAGTTTCAAACCACAAGACGTCAAGACCGAAATCCAATTTACCGTTACAAATCTTGGATTAAATTTCTTGTTCCCGGTGCAAGGGTCAACTTCTTACCGCAGCGCACTGATTGATAAAAAAGAAACGCACGAAATATGGCGTGGCGAAGGTAGAATCTGGTATACAAACAAAAATTTTGGAATAATTATTGTTCAATCAAAAGCTGAAAAGGTTTGGAAAACAATTGACGTAAAAACAGGCAGATCAACAACTCTAAGTCGAGACGTTCCAAATGAATATACTGTTGACACAACGTCCGTCGACGAGACAGCGTTTTTTGCAACCATAACCGAAACAAAACAAGTAATTGAAAATTTCAGAGGCGAGAAGGTTATGTTCACAAGAAGAGAGGGGTTTGTTTTGGCAATCGACATAAAATCTGGCAAAGAGATTTGGAGAATCCCAGACGAAAAACTTCCAGGTTTTAAAAGTATTGCAAGATTTAGGGGCCAAAGCCCGGACAGAATTTACTTGTTATTTACCCCTACCTCCACAACGTCCCTAACAACCCTTACCCAACTTGTAGCTATTGATAAAAAGACCGGAAAAGATATTTGGAGAACGAATACTAGTGACATTAATGAGAGGGATATATATGGTGAATCGAACAATCTTATTGTTCTTCCTGATCATGAATCAAAAGGTATCCTGGTGATTGATGGAACTTCCGGAAAATCTTGGAAAAAGCCGGACTTTCAAATCGACAAATTCTTAGGAACTTTGGGCGATTTTGTTGTCGTTGCAAAAGGCGAAAAGAGTGGTGGAATTTTTGCGTTTTATAAAAATGATGGAGAACCGGCATGGCAAATTAAACAAACAGACTACCCCTTTGCCGGTCCAGGTCCACTTGTAACCGAAGACAAAATTGTTTTTGTAAATCCCAATACTAAAAAAGTAAACATCTTGGGAATTGATGGAAAAATGCAAGGCGAGATATCAATTCCCGGTCAAGCCCAAGATATAAAAATCCCACTCCCGGGATATGTTTTAGTCCAGTCAATTGACAACCGAAAACCCCAACTTACTTTGGTAAAAATTTAGAAAAAGACTCCCCTTTTTTCAAGCCACCTTTCGCCCAAACTAAAAAGCACTTTCTCAGACAATACTTCTTCGGCCATTGCAAAAAGCATTTGTTCTTCTTTTCCAAAATGTTCCTTGGCGACTTGAATAGTATTCAAAACAAAATCTTTTGCTTTATTTAATTTGTCAGTCTTTGGCAATTTTTCAAAAGCACCTTCAATTTCCTTATGCTCTGCTCGCATAACGCTAACCGGCCCCATCTTCCCAAAAACAGGATCAAGTTTGGTAAAAAGTAATTTGTCTTCCATGTTTGCATGTGGAATTAACCCAGCCCCAAACATAGCCATTTGAGATTTTATATTTGGAAGATCGTTTGATCCCAAAACTGATTTTTCAAGATGAGCAAGTTGCGCACGGAAAACTCCATGCTCACCCCGCAAAATATCTGTAATTTTAATATTTTTATACATGAGTGTTGGAAGATTGTATCATAAATAAAGTTAAATTTCTGAAGCCAATTTAAACCCCTTCTTCTTGTAGAACTTGTCAAAACTGAAAATTGTTGGCTAAGTTTCGCAGGGCCGGATTATTCGTTTCGGCTTTTTGTAGTCCATATTCAATCGCCTGTCTAAACACTTCCGCCTTTCTCTTGTTTTGGTCTTTTGCGATTTTCGTTACTCTACTGTTTAATTCATCTGAGATACGAAGATATGTTTTTCGCATGCCACCGTTGTAACATGTTGTACCCACCAGATACATTTTTAACCCATAATTGCATAATTTTTAGGCATAGAGTAAGATTGCACGTAGGTAAAACCTACCAGAACGTTGCCCCAATCTAATCGAGATTAACGTTCTCAATTGCTCATTCACAAGTGAATTAAAAGGAGGAAGCATGTGCAACCACCCCACGCCGTCAAAGCGATTTGTCTACCAAAAGTACCTTGTGACACCAATCTGGTCTAGAGAGAATTGGCACTTGTCACCAATGACCCTGGGCGTACTCATGACCGTTGTTGGAATTCTCTTCTTTTTTGCATGTCTACTTGTAGGAAGCGATGCCTGGGTGCCATTGTGGCACTAGATTAAGGAGGAGGTTAAGGAATCGGAATTTGAGGAACGGCTGGGCCAAATCGTTACTTGAACTGAAGAAGGAGAAAGACGCAGTGAAGGCCTTTGTGTTGGTACGCACCGAAAATGCCAATCACCTCAGGTTAGACCGTTGGATAAGACAAAATCCAACGGTACAAAAGATCCATAGAACGAGGGGATACTACCAGTTTGTAGTTGAAACCAAATACAGCGACCAGCGCGAATTCGAGAAGTGGGTGCTCAACCTGCTAGTCGACAACCCGGGAACAACTTGGGCAAGGATCGCACAAGTTGAAAACGTGTGGACACGAAAAAGCGGTTCACGCCAGGATCTACTTCAAGAAGCCAAACGGGCTCGGGTCGGTGTTGAAGACAGCCTGCCAATCTAAGAAATTCCAGTGCCGGAAAAGCCCAAAGCCAATCCGACACAAAAACACCAAAAAGGAGAAAGCGTGGGATCCATCCAAACCTTTGTCAACAAGAACCACAAAGTAGTTGGTTGAGGTTGAGAGATCAGTACCGTCATTTGAGCCATATACTTGGTCACTCCATAACAGTTTCATGACACGAATGGATCTGGACCAGGTAGCCCGTTGGCTGCAACGTAACAATGTCGCAAGCGATATTGTTACAAAGACAATCGACGCTCTTCTGCGGGCCAAACGTCAATTTCTTCGTCTTTCTCGCGATCGCGGTCGGAGCAATGTCGACAAACAAAGCATCTGACCACTGGCCACTGGTCACCTTCTTGGTAATCGCAGTTGCGCTACCAACCCTCTATCTATTTGGGGTAGTCCTCCCCAAACAAGAGCAGAATCGAAACTAGTTTGCTTCTTCGCTTATTTGGACACGCGTCCAAAATTCAAGGCGAGGCAGCAAATACGAAACTTAAGTGCCGGTTGGGCAAATTCGCCTTTGGCGAAACCCAACCGGCACTATGTCTTATGTGGCAGCCGAGTATGACTCGGTACTTTTCGTCTCTTCAAATTATTAAAATATCTATTGCTAAAATATTTTTTTGCAAAAAAATCAAACACCCCAATCCAACTTAACCAACTTAAGTCAAAACTAATAGTGACCAACTATAATGCACGTGCTTAAAAGTTGGTCAGTCAAATCATTGTTGATTAGGTAATGAACTACCACATAAAGCGTGGTATCCTCGTCCTAGGCGAGTTTCGAGCTAGTTTGGATTCATCCCCATTAAGCGGGGTCTTCTTTCATAAGCATAAAAAGAGAGCGCGTTCTTTAACCTTTCAGACCTTTCGTTTGATTTAGCACCGCTTTGTTTAACCTTACAAACAACTCTCTTCTTAACTCCCACAAAATTGCATTTAGGTCTCCCCCTGTTCTTTTAATTTGCTCACCAACAATCGTCATTAATATTTCCAAACCTTCCGGAGTATTCCAAAATCTGTCATGTCCCAAACCACCTTTTCCTAACGATCTTCCGATATTAATTGCTCCAGGAATTTCCTGAGACTTGATAACTTCTGTAAGTTTTCCACCTTTGAAAAACATCAACTCCAAGATTTCTTGAGGTATGGGTAATGTTCGGAAAGAAATTATCCCATCTTCGAAGTTGTAAAGAGAATAAACTTCTACGCCATTTTTGGCTAACCATGCTGTAACTTCGGCCCATTCCTTATCAACAGATTTTCTGTTTTCCCACATCTTTAGCAGGTTTTCACCTGTCGGATATTCAAGAATTGAGGGTGACGGAGTTGCGCCAAAAAGTATCCTGCAAGTTTCAGGTTGTTCAACCGGCCAAAGAGCGGCAAGCTTGTCGAAAATTGGTTTATCAACGCCATGTGCCGGCGGAGAAACAAAAATAATTTTTTCAATTTGTTCTAAATTAACTTTTGCTTCGCCTTTCATGCCTTTTTTCAATGCAAGAAAAGTTGGGACAACACCTTCTGATTGGGTGACAACAGTAAGTTTTCTGTTTGGACGTTTGTTTTCCAGGTCGTTCCACATTTGAATCAACATATCAGCGCGCAGATTTGGATCTTTTAATGTGTCAGTGCAAACCTGGTCGCGGGATTTTAAATTCCCATCATTATCAAACTCCCACCCTCCCCAGCTCATTCTTAGTATATTTTTCTTCCCGTATTTGTATTCTGTCGTTGCCCAATTTTCAAAATTGCGCGTTAAGCCGTGGGTTTCATAACCATCTTTAATTTCGGTTATCAACCCAAAGACAATCAATATATCCCTCTCTTCCCTTACTATTTTCTCTCTTGGTTGCCAACTCGGCGAAAACTCATTATAAGAAGTGTTTGTAATTTTTACTGACTCACCACCGTCTGAGGACACAAGATACAAATCCAAATTTTTCTCATCCGCCCGGCGGCTTGAGTAAATTACCCATTTACCGTCGTTAGACCATGAACCTCCTTCCGCATCTTTTACAACCAGTGTCTCCCCAGTCCCATCAGGATGAACTTTAAATAGATCATATCGATAACCTCTGGGCGGCCCCAATTTTACCTCCCGTGTAAAAAGAAGCCATTGATTATCAGGCGACCAGTCGATTGCCTCGGATCCATCAATAAACATTGAATGATTCGGTGGGCTAAAATCGTTCTTTAGACGTTCAATCGGGTAAATTGCTATATCGACAGGTATTCCGTGTTGTCCTGGCGAGTAGACTTGAAAGGCGATGTACTTTCCATCAGGCGAAACAATCGGACAATGCTCGTTACTTCCAACTTTATCGTCGGTCAACCGCTCCAAATTTTTTCCATCCAGCCCAATTTTGAAAATATCCTCATTTGCACCTTTTCCAGGAAAAACTCCACGGGCCGTAAACACAATGCCACCCTTACCATCCGGAGCAGCGCACATTTCAATGCCGCCAGTTTGGCCGAAAGTCAACTGTATCTCCTTATTCGTTTGGATGTCATAAAGAAAAATACCAAATTTTGGTCCCAAGCCGCCCGTACCATAAACAAATCTTTTTGAATCAATCCATCGGGGATTCCCAAAAATATTCTCTTTATCGACCAACTCCTGTTTATCTGACCCGTCCGGATTTGAGCTATATATTTTTGTTTTTCCAGATTCCATAGCAATATACAAAATCTTTGTTTGGGCAATATCTTTTGGAACTTTTGGAGATTCTTTTGGGTTTGTTTCCGGTTTTGGTTCCGCAATTTTAGACAATCCGGGGCACGGCTTAATTTCGCCTTTGACTCGTGTAACGTCACTACTTAGTATCTCGTCAACCCAATAAATACGATTACCGTGTAGTAGACCACTTTTGAAGTCATCAACTCGAGGATCAACTCCAACAACAACCATAGACAACCCGCTTACACCAGGAGAACTAAAAGCTCCAAAGTTTTCAAAAACTATGCCCAAGTATTTGTGATTTGGACCAGTTGATGTGTATCCCAAACAGTTTGGTTTGCCACGATTCTTAAACGATTGGGAAAAAAGATCAACCATGTTTGAGGAAGAACGAGGCGTTGTTGGAAACTGCTCACCATAAACTTTCCAGTATGAACGTCCAGCGTATAAATTAGCACCAATTTTTCCTAAATCATTACTCCCAAGAAGCCTTGCCACATCCACGATAAGTTGTTCAAACGGATCAAGTTGTTGTTCTGAAATACTTGTTAATTCTTCTGCTTGAGCGGTTGAGGGTTCGGAAAGCCATTTTTCAGGGGTAGGAGGAGTAGCGGGGGCAAGCGACGCAGCTATTGGCACCAATGGCACCAAAGCCACCCTTGCTCCCTTTTTTAAATACCATGATAACCGTCTTTCGGTTAACATATAGGGATACTTGAAAAGTAATACTTTAAGAAACAGTAGTCAAGAAGAAAAAAATTTGCACCCTTGACGTTCGGGTTAAATTTGGGATATTGCGAAATTATGGACACAAAAATTGCAATTTTTAAAGGCAAAAAGGTTAGAAAAACAATCTATAAGAACGAATGGTGGTTTTCAATTGTTGACGTTATTGAGGCATTAACAGGAACAGAAAGACCCAGAAAATACTGGAACGACTTAAAAAGCAAACTTATAAAGGAAGGTTATATTGAAGTGTCCGAAAAAATCGGACAGTTGAAACTAGAAGCTCCTGATGGAAAATTGCGAGAAACAGATTGTGCGAACACAGAGACTGTTTTTAGAATTATCCAATCAATTCCCTCTTCCAAAGCAGAACCTTACGGGGCTGTGCATCGCGCCTTTTAAGGCACGCCTATAATGTGACACCATTTTAATACTCGTTGCTCCGGAAGGAATCTTGTTTCTCACACTAAGCGTGATAGACATTCATCCTCCCGGAGTCCGCCGGCTGGCGGATTTCCAAGACAAGATCGCTCGTATTAGCAAGAAGTAGACGCGCGTTGGCGTCATTCCCCCGCACCCTTCGGCACAAAGTCTTGCCACGCTGGACCCAACCGAGTAGCCGTTAGTAGCTTAGCTGGCCTTTCGACCTAAGCTCTTCTATAACGAGCATTTCCTCGGAAGTAGATTCATCAACATCATCATGGGTCGGAACAACTCCCGTACCCACTTCGATCATATGATCCACATCCCGGCCTGAATGAGATCGAACGATTTTTACTTCGCTCGATCCTAATTCCCTCTCGACGAGAACGAGAGCGAATCTTGTTCTCTTTACGAGAACAACCATCACTAAACAACACACCTTTCTCTTGTCGTACTCGGTCCACGTTTGAACGAGGACCGTTGACAAGGATTCTTCGTGGCGCATTTTTTGCGCCCATGTTCTCCCTTGACGGGAAACAATGGGCTTGTCCCATTTTCTAAAGGAAGACGAGTCGGCGTCACCTGCTAGCCAGGACATTTTTACCTCTTTTCTCTGTCTTGGTCTCTTTCCCCAACCTCACCCTCGCAGTCCATTTGGACACTTACGTTCCTCTGGGCCGTTTTAGGCTCGGATTGAAGATAAGAGAATTGTGAATGTGCGATAAACATTGTTACCTTGTTAGCCTGTCAAAAATAATTAACAATCCAACAAGATAGTAAGTTTTACTTTATATCCGGTAGTATACCACGTTTTTTGTCAAAAATCAAGCCCATAAGTGTAGTTGATATTTGAATAGAGGCTGGTTTAGGCATGTCTTGAAACGTTTCAAGACCTTAGTTTATACAAATATACCTTTGCCGGAAATACTACAACCGCGTTAAATATCCTCCATGCTCTGCCTTTTTGCGTAAATAGCCTCCAAAGCCACTCAAAACCGGCCTTCTCAAATGCGCGAGGAGGGGTCGGAACGACACCAGCGGCATAATCAAGTACTCCTCCAATCGTCATTGCTACCCTTACATTTAACTCTGGAAGATTGCACGCAAGCCACTTCTCCTGCTTTGTCGCCCCAAAGCCAACAAAAAGCAAGTCCGGTTTGAACCTGTTTATCTTGTCAATAATCTGCTTTTCTGTATCTGCATCTTTATCTCTTGCAGGTTTCCCGTCTTCCCCCAACCATGGTCCCGCATCAAACTGGACCTCCAAAATTGGAAACCGCACTTTTAGCCTTTTGGCTGCTTCTTGGGCAACACCCGCTTTCCCGCCCATTAGAAATACCCTCCACCCTCTCTCGGTCGACAACTTTACCAACTCATCAAAAACTACTCTTCCGGGGACTCTTGACAAAGATGAATTTTTCTGCAAAAGTAGATCAAGGCCTGTTTTAACTCCTTGAAAAAGGAGTGTTGTTGGTTTTACAAAGGAGTTCTTTGTTGTGGGTAAACTGATAAAATGCATAGCAGCAACAGTCCCCACCCCATCAGGCAAGGACAGATCAGCATTATTTAAAATCTTTGCAAGTTCTCGGTCGTGCGTAGCCTGAAGCAAAATCTCAGGATTAGGCGTGACCACAAGCCTCGGCCTTTTCACAGACTTAGCCTCAATCCACTCACATATCTGTTTTAGCACTTCGACAAGCTCAGTGCTATCCACGTTTATCCCCAATACCGGCACGATAAAACGCTCCTTATTAGTTACCTCATGCGTATATTTTAGCCTGTTTTGCATTGTTTTATAACCTCTCTGCTCAACTTTTTACAAGCTCATCCTAATTTTATCAAACAAAACCCTCAGAGTCTTTTGCAACCTTCAAAAAAATGTCAATTTCCTGCGTATTTTATATACCCTATATATTATACTCTACACATTTTCTCATAATAATTTTTACTCCCCTACTCAAAATACCTCTGTTTACTATCAGCTAACGATCACCCTAACTCGATTCTACCCCTTTTCCTATATTGCTCACAATTTATCCCCAATTATTTAAGCAATCTTCAAGGCTAACTACTATATTTCATCAACAATTATTCAAATAAATCTACAACCTGGACTATAGTACACGTATATTACACGAACTTAGGATTTATTGACTAACATACCCCTAAGCATTTTGATTGTACTATCAGCTGCTGTAGTCCAGCTATAAAGACGCACATTTTCCCTCCCTTTGGCGATCAATTTAGTCCGTAGTTTGTCGTCCGTCAATACTTTTTCAAGTGCCTGGGAAATTTCCTTTACAGACAGCGGATTAACTAACAACGCCCCATTTCCAGCAACTTCCGGAATTGCCCCGCTGTTTGATGCAACAACAGGAATGCCCGAGGCTTGGGCTTCAAGGATTGGTAGACCAAAACCTTCAGTTACAGATGGGAGTACAAAAACGCGAGCCTCACTGTAGAGCTCTAACAGTTCAGCGTCGCTCACTCTACCGATAAACTTAACCCTACTCTCGACCCCAAAGCGGTGGGGCGCCGCAAGAACATCCTCATACATCCAACCCAACTTTCCTGTAATAACCAATTCTAAATCGTCGCGATACCTCGCGCCGAGCTTAGGTTTTCTTTGCCCAATCAATCGACCGCACCCACTACCAATGCTGTCTCTATTTGTTAACAAAGAAAAAGCTTCTATCAAACGAACCAAATTTTTCCTTGGTTGGACTGTTCCAACAAACAGAATATAGTCTTTACTAATTCCAAATTTATCAACTATACTACAAGCTTCTGCTTTAGAGGAACTATACTTATCTGCCACGAAGTACATCAAATCGACTCCCTCGTGTATCACTTTGATCTTGTTTGGGCTAATATTATATGTATTCAAGACATCGCGTTTGGTGTCCTCTGAAACTGCAATTAACCTGTCAGAAAACTTAACTGCCCACCCAATTGACCAGTTGCGGTATATGTGTGCTAAGGAATTCCCGCTCTGCGGTAAAAACTTACCTTCGAGTCCGTGGACTGTCACCAAAATAGGCATGTGCGGCAATAACATCTTGGTTATCAAGGGCAGTGTGTGTGCCGGAACAAACAACACGTCCGGGGGTCTTAGTAAGGTCTCCAGTGCCAACCCTACTTGCGTCCAAAGGCGCGGTAAACGAACCTGAATGACTTGAAAGTTCCGCGGTAAAGCATGATTGGGTGATTGTCCGACCTTAACATACAGTTTGTAGTTGTTAAATGTATCAATTTTGGCAATGTTTTCTATTAAATGAAGACTATAGTACTCTGGTCCTGCGGGATCGTCGACGAATGCTCGGGAGGCGTCGATACCGATAGTAAGTGGGGTTTTTGCTTGCATAGTACTTATGTTATCACAAAGTTTTCCTGGTCGAAGCGCGATTAATTTTCAGTTTAAAATTCGAAATTTGTAATGAATTTGAAATGTTAAATTTTTACAATCATGCATTTAAGATTTCATTGAAAATTGAAAATTGTAAATTGAAAATTTGTCTTATCTTTTCGTCACGCTTCTTTTATAAATATCTAGGTTCTCAAGCGCGATCCCCGTTCCCCGCACAACACAAAGCAAAGGGTCCTCGGCCAAGTGGGCCGGAACTCCGGTTTCTTCAGTCATAAACCTGTCGAAATTGCGGAGCAAACTTGTCCCGCCCGACATTGTTATCCCCCGTTCAATAATGTCTGAGGCAAGCTCAGGGGGCGTATCCTCCAAAACTCCCTTGACCGCCCCAAGCATTTGAGACAGCACTGGTCGAATACTATCCGTTACCTCGTGAGACGACAAAACTATCGTCCGCGGTAGACCTAAAACCTGATCTCGCCCCGAAACTTCCATCGCCTCTTCTTGAACCAAACGGGTGGCTGAACCAACCTTTATTTTTATACTTTCCGCGGTTTGATCCCCAATTATCAAATTGTACTTTCGCTTCATAAAATCCGAGATTGCCCCGTCTAGCTTGTTCCCAGCAACACGAGCGGATTTGTGTACAACAACTCCTCCCAAACAAATGACTGCAGCCTCGGTTGTTCCGCCTCCTATATCAACTATCATATGTCCCGACGGGGCAGCAATCGGAATTTTTGCACCAATTGAGGCAGCCAGAGGTTCGTCAATCAAATAAGCAACTCGTGCGCCAGCAGACAAGGTTGCGTCCAATACCGCCCGCCGTTCAACTTGAGTACAACCTGCAGGCACGCAAATCATAACTTCGGGCTTAAAAAGTGAGATGCGGGGGGCAACTTTGGAGATAAAATAGCGGAGCATCGCCTCGGTAACTTGGTAGTCGGCAACAACCCCGTCGCGCATCGGGCGCAATGCTAAAAGGTTTCCCGGGGTTCGGCCAAGCATTCTCTTGGCCTCATTTCCAACAGCAATTACACGATTATCCTCTTCAGAAACTGCAACAACTGTCGGTTCATTGGCAACAATCCCCTCGCCAGCAACCCAAACCAATATGTTGGCAGTTCCAAGGTCTATAGCAATTCGTTGAGACAACATGAGAAAGCCCAAGTCTAAGACCAAGTCTAAGAGGCAGGTTGATTTGATACAGTTATATATACTTAGACTTAGACTGATTACTTTTTCTGGGCAGATTTTCAATGGCAGTATAACATATCTGTGTACCAGAAAATCAGAATATCGGTAAGTCGGCAAAGCTGACCTTCTGACACCCTCACTCACCGATCTTCCGACCCACCAACTCCTTGAGTTTTCTGAGACCCCGAACTAATGATATACTTTACCCATATGAACCGCCTCCGCATTCTTTCTTTGTTTGTAACTGTCCTTGTCATAACCATTGCCGGGATTGCAATGTCTTTTTTTGCCAGAGGCTACAAGTTTGATCCCAAAAAATTCGTCATCAAGCCAACCGGCCTTCTTGTTGTTACCTCAAGCCCTGACGGTGCCCAAATTTTGGTTAATGGGGCTCTTGAATCAGCAACAAATGCAACAATCTCTCTTGTTCCTGAGACTTACGACGTTGAAGTAAAAAAAGAGGGCTTTATGCCTTGGAAAAAACGATTAGATGTCAAAAAAGAAGAAGTAACCAAAGTTGACGCAGCCCTCTTCCCCATTGCGCCTTCGCTTTCGGCGGTAACTTTCAATGGAGCAATAAATCCCGTTGTGTCCCCGGACGGAACAAAAGTTTTGTTTGGCATCCCCTCAGAAGACAGCCAAAAAGTTGGGCTTTGGGTTATGGAGCTTGGAAATTTGCCAATTGGTTTTTCAAATGATCCAAGACGAATTAGTAATCTTGACCCGACAAACGCAAGTTGGACTTGGTCACCTGATTCTCGGGAAATATTAATAACTATTCAAACCGCAAAGTATATCTTGCCTTCAGGCGGCTTTACTCCCCAATACCAGCTGGTTAATATTCAAGGCGCAAAGCTTGAAAAAACATTTGCAGAATGGAAAACGGAAAGTAGCAAGAAAATGGACTCCTCACTTTCCCGACTTCCGGAGAAACTTCAGGAAATCTTCAAGAACAAGACTGACAATGTAACATTTTCTCCTGATAACAACAAGGTTCTATATACCGCCTCGGGCTCCGCGACTATTCCGGACAATTTAATTCCTCAACTTCCGGGTAGCTCAACTCAAAAACAAGAGAGAGTTATTAAAGATGGTCAAACCTATGTGTACGATATCAAAGAGGATCGGAATTTCCTGATTTCCGACCAAAAAATCAAAACAGACTCTTCAACTATTGCTTGGTTCCCAACCTCAAACCATTTGTTACTGGCGGAAAATAACAAGATTACAATTATGGATTATGACGGGACAAACAGACAAGTTATTTGGAATGGTCCGTATGATTTCCCATACGCTGTTCCCTACCCAAACTCCTCAAGGCTTCTTATGTTAACCAAGCTCGGGTCGGGTAATAGTTTAGCGAATTTGTATGCAGTGATATTGAAGTAGAAATCTCCAACTGACTCTTGACAATCTTTCTTTCTGTGTCACAATACACACTATGAGTTGAGAACTGGGAGATAAGCTTCCAGGTTCTCGACAAGTTCTTTAAAAGGGAGAGAGAAAAACTCACCTTGCCCGCAAAAGGTTTTCAATATTGGAAGCTTTTTGGGGCGAGATGAGAGCTGAAGCAAGAGGATACGAACGGCCGACTAAGAGGCAGCAAAAAACTCGATGACGCACCGACTTAGGTGCGAGAGTAACACGGGCGCATATTACCTGTCCACTTCTTGTGGGGTGGGGGCGGATGTTCGTGACAGGTAAGGCCCGTGTTTGGGTCTTTGCGCCAGGTCACCGACTTGGGCTGCCTAGTTTGGTAGTAAGCAAAAACCGGTTCCTGTCGGGTTTCGGGGTCGAGACTGGATCCCGGCATACCGTGAACTGACCTTGGTTACAGCAGCCGACCTCCTCCTCTCTGTTTCTCCCCTCCCGCCTGGCGCTGGGGCCTGTAACTCCTCGAGTTCGCTCGACGATTACAGCCCCGGCGCCCACACTTTTACTCCGATCATATCGGATTTTCCCCTTAAACTTCAAAAAGTCAATTCCTTCAAACTGTCCCAAACCCTAAAAAAGTATATCAATTTCCATTATCGAGTTTTATCCAATAATGTAAGTTCCGCTGTGGTAAAATATAAGAGTCAGAACAAAGGTTTCTTATCGAGCCGCTGTAGCTCAACGGACAGAGCAGTCCCGTCCTCCCACCAAAGCGAAGCTTTGGAGAGAGGCTGATGCGTATTTGTCTCTATAGTTCAACGGACAGAACGGAGGTTTCCTAAACCTTAAATCCAAGTTCGACTCTTGGTAGAGACGCACAGCATCAGACTCATGGGAAAGGTTGGAGGTTCAATTCCTCCCAGCGGCGCAAAAGCGGCTCGCGTCTTTACCTTAAATGCAGGTTCAACTCCTGCCGGGGACGCAATTCGGGGTGTAGTGAATCGGTATCACGCTTCGTTCGGGACGAAGAGACACTGGGTTCAATTCCCAGCACCCCGACATTCTTCTTAACAGACTAATGCTTAATCCGCCTCAAGACTTGACTTATAACACTTCTTCTGAATAACATGGGCTACAATTGAAACACACCATTGGGTTGTTAGTCAATTGATTTTTAACAATCTAACTACAAACTTAGTCCCCCTTCTTTCACTTTTCCGGATGACACTTTGCTCACTACTCAAAACTGACAAACTTTTGTGCACGTGCATAAAAGTTTGTCACATTCCTCATCTTCTCACAAAGTCTCAAAACCCAGCGAAGCTGGGGTATATGAAATTACGTGTCCCATAACTTTGACTTCGCGCCCCATTGGTGCTACACTCGGTTTGTTAAGTTGCACATTTACAGCGTGCTTTCGAAAGCACAAAACTAGCGCAGGAGGATTCTCATGGGTGACTTCTTTGCACGAATAAAACAGGGCTGGTTGCCAAGACTGTCCCATTTGCTGACCATTACTGCGTCAGGAGTAGTTGCAGGAGGAATACTGGGCAACAACCTAACAATGCCACTCTTGCTCGCCTCTTTCCTGGTTCTTCTTGCTATCTTCGTTGAAGTTAGCCAGATCAACCAAAAAATGAAGTCGTAACTGGAGGAAAGACATGAGAAATCTGGTCAACACCCTAAGAGACCGTTGGTGGCAACTTGCAACTGTCGCAAACGCTGTGATTTTCGTTCTGGCACTGATCAGGCTAACAATGATACCAGACCTGATCGCAGTCGCCGATAAGTATGTGATTTGGGTGCTTGTGCTAACTGGCGTGGGAACGCTAATAATGGTTAGCCCTCTGCTTCACCGGTACAACGACGAGGACCAAACACTCAACCGTTACCACGAAGATAAAGACAATGCGACCGCCTTGCTGTTAATGACCATATGGAGCACAATCGCCATTCCAGTTTGGTGGACATATTCATACCTGTATTTCGGTGACCCTGATTGGAATATCAAGGTCTTTGTGCCCCTTGCAAGCGCAGTTTTTCTGTGGTTTGGCATTCGATTGGGACTCACAATTGCAGGGCGCCGGAATACCAGCAGAATGTACCAGATCTATCACGACCGCGTGATGAAGGAAAGGCAGGATGCCACATTCGAGGCAGAAGTTGAAAGACGTCTGCGTGCAAGAATGCAAGCTCGCGAAAGAAACCCTGACAAGCCGCCTACCCCACCGCTCGACAACTAAGGAGGAAAACGTGGAGCTTATCAAAACGCTCGCCCCAATCTTGATGGTTATCTGGGTGCTCGTGGCCACAGTCGTCTTTTTCGCCATCAGCTACAACCAACTCGATCGGCCTTAGGAGGTAGCCATGCCACCACACATCGATCCAAGGCCACCGGCAACACCAGAAGAAAAAGCACAGAGGTATGAAGAAGCAAAACCTGGAATCCGAAGGTTGTTCATCCTGACAGCATTCGGTGCTGCCGGAATGATTGCGATAGGAGGAGTAAACCCGGCAAGTATCGCACTGGCGCTACTCCTATTTCTGATCCCGGGTTCGCTCTGGCTAAGTCTCCGGCTACAACCGTAGCTTGGCAAACACGCGCTAGTTTCCCGCCGGGGGTAAGGGTAAGTTCCGACCAAGTCGGAATAAACCCCTATCCCCCGGCAACAAATTTAATTTTCAATTTACAATTTTCATTCAACTCCGATCAGATCGGAGTCAAATTTCAATTTACAAATTCCAAATGGTTTGAAAATTATAATATTGAAAATTCATTGTAAATTGGTTATTGAAAATTGAAAATTCTTTTTCTGTTCTTCTCCATTCTGAAATTTTTCCCAAAGTTTGCTACAATGATGCCCGGCACCAAGCCAAATTGCACATTCGGAGGAAAGTTTGTTAACGGGCGACTGGATCTATCACCTCGCGACAATCACGGTTATTCCTAAAGCTGAAGGTAGCCGTTGGCGTAAGCACGAGCTGAAAGAGGTCTGGAAAGGTACAAAGCCCGACCACGAACTTGAAATAGCATTCCCGGTAAACCATCCGCATCAACCACTTGACGCAGGCGGAAGTATCGAATACTTTTTCGAGCGGACCCGCGACAACGGCAAAACATGGCATCTTTGTCCTGATCCGAGAGTTGTTGTCGAGCTTGCAATAGCCAGATAAGCGTTCCAGGGTGCTGGTTGGTCTGATAGAGATGATGTCAAAATCGACAAAGATGTCGAGTATTTGATAAATCTTGATGCAGACCAACCCCCAACTCTCAATTAAAAAATTCCAAATTCTAAATTCCAAATTCCAAATAATTTCCAAATTCAAAACAGCTTTGAATTTTGGATTTTAAAAATTGGAATTTGACTCCGATCTGATCGGAGTTGATTGAAAATTTAAAATTGAAAATTATTTCTTGGCCCATGACAAAAAGTTGCTTTTTGACATATGGTAGCTCCGCTACCCTATGACAAATTAATAATTTGACATGTGCCATGCTTCGCATGACCCATAATTTTGCTTCTTTCACTCCCTTGTTGTACAATACTTACTAATCCTAATTTAAAGGAGATTTGCACATTAACACCTGATTTAGGAACGTAAAGCGCCATAGGCGTTACTATTCCAAGGGAGCATGCCATGAGGCAGCGCTGGACATTTCTCAACACAGTCTTGCTCGTAATACTGATTGCGTCGCTAGGACTTGCCTTGTGGGAAACCATACAAGGCAGATTCGCCTACGTGCTACTTTCCATCGTTCTCGTTGTCGTTGCCACTCTGATCCTTGATATCGTTCTGGGAAAAGCAAGAAGGTAAAGAAAGAGGCACCCGCCATGTGTTTTGTTGCTAAGCTTGTTGGTGTCGTTCTGACCATCGCTTTAGTCCTTACGCTCGCGGTCTCTTTGCTGGCACAACAAGGACGAGTTCTTTGGGAAATTGTTCCGGTCGTCCTTGTAGGCGAGGCAGCAATCCTGACGATTGTCTGGTTTGTCTACACTGTTGACCCAACCGACGACATGGACGAGGGACATATTGGAGTATTGAACGGTTACACAAAGGGTACTGGCAAAAGCTGAGTGTCCAAGACTGACCGAGGAGACAATGAGTCAGGTAAGAATCGGTAGTTTGACAACGATCATTTTGATTATGCTACTGGTTCCTGGCCAAGTTGGGAGGGAAAGCGTGCTCTGGACAATACTTGTCATAGCTGTCCTAACTGTCATTTTCGCGATCGGGATGGAAATTGCAGCTCTTGCTGGACAAACCGTCTTCGAGCTTGAGCAACAATTCAAGCAACAAGGGGATCAGCCAAACCCCGAGCAGGAGGTACAAACTCAAACGTTGGCGTAAACCCGGAACTTGTCTTACACGTCGCGAATTTGCGAAGGAGAAAAGGTAATGGCACAGCCACACAAGGAAATGACTGTCAGCGAAGCTGGAAAGAAGGGTGGCGAGGCGGTCAAAGCAAAATACGGCCAGGAGCACTACGTTGCCATGGGCAAAAAGGGTGGTGCAGCAGCAGGCAAGGTACGCCACGGAACAGATTTCTATTCTAAGATAGGAAAGGCTGGCGGCGCGGCTGTGAAGGCAAAGTTCGGACCGGACTTCTATCGCCAGATTGGCAAAACTGGCGGAGACCTGGTCAAGAAAATGCATGGACCGGATTTCTTCCGGCGAATTGGCAAGATTGGCGGCGACGCTCCAAAACATCCAAGACGTCCCTGCCAGATAAACTAGTCCAACCACAAAAACGTGCCAGGCTGGCTTGCAGAGGAAAATCCGCCTTTTCGGCGAGACAATCCAAAGCAAGCCAGCCACGTAAATTTACGGGACTCTTGGGTAAGTTTTCTCTCCGACGCCACGTCATACGTGGCAGGAACGTACGACGTTCCGCCACACATTCTACCAACTTCAAATGCCCCATAATTTTGCTTCTTCCTCCCCTTTTGTGTTAAAATTCCAATTAGTAAAGTTGGCACATTTACAAAGGAAGGTTTGATGCACCAACAACTTCGGGACGCATTGCGATACAAGCAATTGGCTGCAACTCGAAAGGTTCAAGTCCTTCGGCACGCTTTGGACAACTGCCAGGAATGTACCGATCAGTTACGAGCGAGGCCCGATCTATACCAGGATCTGATCGAGGAAGCATTGCAACTTCCCCAAGAAGCCAGAGTCTAAACGTAAGGGCCATTGGAAGGGAGGTAATGGTGGTGAAAAACCAAGGCAGGTTGGGAAAGTTAGACTTTACCCTGTCACGAACTCCTGCTTGCAGACGAGCGCAATACGTTCTTGCCCAACCGCAAGAGTTCGAACGTCCACAACTTAGACAAGCTGAAACACACGTGCGCTCTTGCGATGAATGCGCGCAGGCAACAGGCAGGTCAATCGTTCCCATACGACATTATTCGACGGCCGACATCAGACCAAGGGCAAGGAGGGCATAGTGTTAGTCTATAACCGGCAATGAGCCAACCACACTAAGCGTGGTAAAAGGTACGCTCAGCGTACCAACAAAATCCGGCTGGGGAAAGATGGCGTTGTCCTTCGACTAAGCTCGGGATGACAACATCTCTTCCCCGGCTGGAAAACATAATTAATTTTCAATTTTCAAATCCCAATTTTCATTGAAGCTCCAAATACCAATTTTCAAACTCTTTGGAATTTGTGAATTGGTGCTTCATTGGAATTTGAAAATTGTAAATTGAAAATTATTGTTATGGGTTTGCTTCTCCTCTCCTCTTCATGCTACAATTCCCAAGCACTTTTACATATTTATAAGAGGAGAATTAGTGGAAAAACCCATCGCTCAGTTGGCTGCATTTGTTCTGGTCGTGGCTGTTACGCTTGCACTGTTTTCAAACCAATTCAGCAAACGACAATGAAGGAGGAAAAATGAATCAAGCTCATCCTACAATTATCATGCGCGCACTCGACTTTCACTGGCGGCCATCAGAACGCAAAAAAGAGCTGGTGCATATCAACCAATGCGCCGGGTGTTCCAGCTACTTGGACGCCAATCCGGGAGTAAAAGTGGATGTCGAAAGCATGATTCAAGAGCTCGGATTCAAGTTTGCAGCTGAGGACACGATCTAAGAATCTGGCCTGCAGGATTCCTTGTCTGCTGCATTTGCTTGCTCGAGGGTTACAAGCTGGCAGACGCTGTTTCAGTGGGAACTTCGTTGGTTATTGGTTTGGTCGTTGCACGAGTTATTCACTTGCGAGAAAAACGGCAGAAAGAAAAGAAAAGTTACTGGCCAACCTTTACGAACGCTTTCCAGAAGCGTTCAAGCAAGGAGAGAGTGACTGAAGTGCACCAAGCTGGCTTGGGGAAAGCATTATTGAAGTTGTTGCGTTTCGCGCAACAATCTCGACAATACCAACCTCAAGCCGGCATATACCAACAAAGCACGTAGCGTTAGACGTCTGACGTCCCGCCGAAGGCGAGGCTTGCCTCTGGCAGCTAATCGAGGCTAAATTTGGGGAAGTGTATCAAAGTATATCAACCTTTGTGTCAATTGCATCAATTGTATCGACAAAATTAATCCTTGTCGCAATCGTGAAGCTCACTTTCTTTAAACCACAATTTAATCTCAAATTCCGCTTCTTCTTTATTTCCCGATGAATGAACTAAATTCCGCACTGATCGTCCACCAAAGTTTGCAACATCTGATGCATCATGTCCCAAATCCCCTCTTATGGTTCCAGCTGGTGAATCTGACGGGTTCATTGCCCCAATGTGTTTTCTTACTATTTCGACAACATGCGGACCTTCCATAACCATTGCTACAACCGGCCCTTCTGTTACATAATCAAACAACCACCCCTGAACCTTTTTACCCAATTCCAGCTCGTCTTTTGTTCCCAAGTTCTCCCCTGGATCTTTACCATTCTCCTCATAAAATTTCAACATATCTGTCCCTACTTTTCGAAGCCACTCTTCGTCTTTGTTGTAGTGGCGCGCTGCAATTTCATTTCCAACCCAAATCATTTTCATGCCAACAATTATTAAACCCAAGCGCTCAAAGCGGCCTGTTATCTCGCCAACCAACCCGCGCTTCACTCCATCCGGTTTGATAACTAATAATGTTCGATCCATATTTTGTAAATTCCAAATTACAAATAACAAATTCCAAATAAATACTAAAATTCAAATGTTCAAAATTCTAAACGTTTTGAATTTTAAGTTTTTGAAATTGAAATTTAAGACAAAGTCTCAAGCTTTGCTTATTTGTGATTTGTAATTTTGAATTTTGGATTTAAAGTTTCAACAATTGTTGAAACTTTTCTTTGTCTTCATCCGGTCCAACAATTGCCAAATTTAATCTTGAGTTAACAAACAACTCTTCTGCCAAGCCTTGAATATCTTCCAAAGTTACTTTATCAACTTCTTTAATAATGTCGTCCAGGGTTCTTAATTTTCCTTCAAAAAGCTCCTGGTCTCCGTGGAAGTCTGCGACCGCATGGGTGTCCTCAAGTCCCAAGGCCATTCTTCCCTTGATATATTCTTTTGCTTTTGATAACTCCTCCGCTTTTATTTCTCCAAGCTTTGCCACCTTGTTGTATTCTTCCAATATTACTTTTATCGCTTCTTCTGCTGATCCATTTTTTATCCCAGCACGGGTTCCAAAATAACCTTTGTCGGTATAATCTCCAACTTCGCCCCGAACGTAGTATGCCAGCCCGCGTCTTTCGCGAATTTCAACAAAAAGCCGAGAGGACATTCCACCACCTAAAATCGAGGCCAAAACCGCGCTTTTGTAACGATTAACATGAGCCAAAGGATATGCCCGCACTCCAACCACCATGTGCGTTTGTTCAGTCTTTTTGTGGGATAGTTTGATTTCCGGATTTTTGCTTTCGTTGTCCTCGGGTTTTTTGTCGGTTGGATTGACTTTACTTGCCTTGCCGCCGGATTTTATGTCCCCAAAATAATCTTGTGCCATCTTTAAAATCTTGTCTTTGTCAAACTTGCCGGCGATTGACAAGACCATGTTTTCTGCCCGATAAAACCGGTCCATAAACTCTTTAAAGTCTTCTTGCCTGGTCCCTTCTACAGTTTCTTTCTTGCCCACGATGTCCCACCCCAGAGACGACGGTTCGTACAATAGTTCTTCGAAAACACATGGGGCTTTTTGCATTGGCAAATCCTCATACATTGCAATCTCTTGGACTATTACTCCACTTTCCCTTTTGATTTCTTCAGGGTCAAGAATTGGTTCTTTTGCAAAGCCGGAAAGTATATCAAACGCTAAAGAAAGATGTCTTTCCCATGCCTTGATATGGAAGGCTGTGCGCTCTTTTCCAGTGTTGGCATTAATCTCAGCCCCAATTGAATCCACAGCAAGCGATATCGCTTGGGCTGAAGGATACTTTTTAGTTCCCTTAAAAACCATGTGCTCCAAAAAATGAGCAAGCCCGTTTGTTTCTTTTTTCTCGTCCCGCGAGCCGGCATCAACTGCAATTTGCACGGTCGCCGACTCCATTGAAGGCATGGGGGTTGTTATCACCCGAAGACCATTTGATAGTGTAGTTTCTTCAAAATGCATACTTTGTAATTAATGTCACATTCTCTCGGGCGTCTGTATCCCGAGCAATCCCAACCCCGTTCTTAATATGTTACCAGTAACTTGGGTTATTTCAAGCCTGAATTCGACTACCGACTCTCGTCTGCCGTCTACAGCTTTACTTTTTGCCGTAGTCTTGTTGTCACTCAGAATCCTATGTTTGTTATAAAAGCTGTTATACTTTTGGGCCAGTTCAAATAAGAAATTGGCCAAAATGTTTGGCGAAAAGTTCTCGGCCGCCTCGCGAATTACCACTGGAAACTTATAAAAATGCCTCAAAACAGCCAGCTCTTCTGAATTTAAAGGAATATTAAAGGAGTCTAAAGGACGGTCTGCCTTCTTATCTTTATCTTTATCTCTTTTCAATCCTCTTGCCTTCTCACTCACACTCCTTGTTCTTGCATACGTGTATTGCAAATATGGGGCAGAGTTTCCCTCAAGTGCGAACATCTTTTCCCATTCAAAAACAATGTTTGTTGCCGGATGATGGGATAGATCAAAATACTTCACAGCCCCAATCCCCACCTCTTTTGCCAACTCACCACCCCTTTCTGTATCTGTATCTTTATCTTTACCCAACTTTCCCGCCCTCTCTACCGCCTCTTTTAAAACATCCTCCAAATGAACGGTGTCTCCACGTCTCGTTGAAAACTTTTTGCCCCTGGGAGACAAATACAAACCATGCTTTACATGTAAAAACTGTATCGAACTAGACCACCCTAACAACTCCACAATGGCAAACAACTGCCTAAAATGAAGATCTTGTTCCGAGCTGGTTTCATAAACCATTGCATCCGGATCCCATTTTTCAATTCTAAACTTGACCGTTGCCAAATCACGCGTTAGATAAGTCGACGCGCCGTCTGATTTTCTAATTAAAGCAGGAGGCATGCCATTTTTTGACAAATCCACAATCAAGGCCCCTTGGTCCTCCATTGCTATGCCTTTATCCACACACCCTTGGATTACTTGTTCAAACATGTTTTGATAAAAACTCTCGCCATACGCATAATCAATTTCAACGTTAAGTAACTTATAAATTCTGTTAAACTCCGCCAATGAAATTTCTTTTAATTTCTCCCAAATTTCGCGAGATTCGGGATCCCCATCTTCAAGCTTCTTAAACCATGCCCGTGCTTCCTCTTTTAAGTCCGGGTTTTCAACTGCCATTTTATTAAACTCAACATATTCCCCTTCCAAGTCTGCGATTGTTAGCCTGTTTACATCCAGCTTTTTAGTTGTTATTTGATAAAGCAAAGTCCCAAATTGTGTCCCCCAATCCCCCAAATGGTTGTCGCCAATTGTTTTCCAGCCCAAAAACTTGTACAGGTTATAAATTGCCTGGCCGATGATTGTTGACCGCAAGTGCCCAATCCCAAATGGCTTGGCGATGTTTGGTGCCGAATAATCAATTACCATAGTTTTGTCGGGTTTACCGGCACCGTAGGCATCACCAGCTTTTTGAGCATGGTCCAACTCTTTAAGTAATGCATTGGGAGTAAGCCAGAAATTGATAAATCCCGGGGCAGCAACCTCAATTTTATCCACCAATTCCCCACCCTCTTTATCTGTATCTTTATCTTTAATCGTACCTACAATCTCCTCCGCCAACTCCATCGGACTTTTCCATTCTCCCGGAACTTTTTTAAACCCCATCATGGCAACATTCGTCGAGTAGTCCCCGTGTGTACCTTCTGTCGGATGTTCAAGTACGACTGTCGCCTCAATCCCTAACTCTTGAAGTGCTTCTTGAACAGCCTTGGTTAATTGGTCTTTAATTATGTCAGCAACAAACTTGTTTATATCCATACGTGTAGTATACCAAAGCTAACAAGCGGTTCATATATTATTTGATGTCTTAAGTTCCAATTGACCTTTAAAACCTTATTGTACTAAAATATGTCATTATGGCTTTTACTCAAGATGACATAAAATTTCTAGGAAAAATGTTCGAGAAGCAGCGGAAAGAGATAAATCAGGACATTGCTGAAGTCATATCCGACCAAATACTCCCCAAGATAGACGACCTCTCAGAGAAAGTGAATAATTTAACAGATCGTGTGAATAATTTAACAGATCGTGTGAATAATTTAACAGATCGTGTGAATAATTTAACAGATCGTGTGGATGATTTAACAGAGGATGTCAAATGTCTTTCTAAAACCACTGACCGAATTGAACGTAAACTTGAAAACCACCAAGACTACTTAGACAACAACGGACAGCGAATTTCCAAGCTAGAAAAACTACACCCCACAGGGAAACATGCTCCTGCCTAATTGCCCCGTAGTATTTGATTTTTCAACCTGTGATTTGATATACTTAAACATATGTTCGAAACATTGCTAAGACGAAGAACGCCACCCGAGGTCGTGGCTCAAAGTAGAATTGCCAAAAAACAATCCATGGAAGAGTTGCTCAATCAAGTTGGCGATGCTCTTCAGGTAACCTACAGCGCACGAGATGCACTTTATGCGGATGAAGGTCCAACTGTTGAGAAAGTCCAAAAGTTTCTTGCCAGCCACATGGATTGGAATCGTTCCTTCAATCGCATGAATGAAGCCTTCGGTAATTCTTTGCGGGACATTCAACTTTTAGAGAAAGCCCAAGATCTAACAACTCAAGACGGCACAAGAGCAGCAATCGAGTGGATAAAGAAATATTGCTTGCCAAGTAATATTGAAGAGCCCAAAAACCGAGAAGATGCAACAAGAATCCAAGCCTCAAGTCTGCAACCCGATAACAAGTCGCAACTTGCTTTCTTGATGTCGATGGTTCTTCTTAGAGAGCATGACTCAATTTTGTCGCATAAGTCTCATAAGCAGAGCTGAGCTCTGACGAGCTTGAGTCTAATGTGACTCATTTAAACACATTCCATTTCCTTCCATCCGTCACAATCTCTACCTCCCCATCCTTATCTGTCCGCATTACCCTAATATTGTTACGTTCCAACATGGATAAAGTTTCAAAATGGGGGTGGCCAAACTGATTTTTACTGCCAACTGAAATGACTGCCAAACTTGGTGAAGTGGCATTCAACAACTCCGTGTCCAATCCGTTTTTTGACCCGTGATGTGGGACTTTTAAAATTGATATGGGACCCGAGATAACCCCTGCCACTATATCTTCCTCGGGGGGCTCTATATCTCCTGTCAAAAGCGATGTAAAGTCATTGTAGGCCAATTTTAAAACCAGGGAGTATTCGTTTAAACTTTCTTTTGTTGTTGCGCCCATTACTTTACTGTTTGGGTCTTGTAAAATTCCTGCCACCAGCTCTTGCGTTGGCCATAAAACAAAAATTTGAATATCCCCAAACTTTATCTCTCCGCCTTTTTGCAAGATATCTTGCTTAATGCCGCGTACCTTTACCTTTCTTGAAAGCTCTTCCCAACCTTTACTTTCCTTTCCTACGCCTGAATATACAAAGTTGTCGACTTGATAACGATCGACCACGTTAAGAAAACCTATAAAGTGATCGCTTTCTGCATGTGAGGAAACTACCACTTCAATTTCCCTGTCCCAAAATGGCATATGGGCCGATAAACAATTTATAACTTTTGAATCCGGCCCGCCGTCAACTAAGATTTGAGTTGATTTTTGGTAAATTAAAATCGCGTCGCCTTGTCCAACATCACAAAATACCAAATGCAGCTGGTCATCTTGTAAAGAAAAGGCGGCAAGAAAGACCAAGACAACAGAAGCAGAAAGCAGGATTAAAGTGTATTTCCAAAGGTTTTTCTTCATAAGACACATATAGCCCATGAAACTAATAAGATCCAAACAGCTTTACTATTTTTACAAAATACTCCAAGGGCAACCAAACAAACCAGGCTACAACTTGACCAAGAGGTTCATAGATTAACCCAACCAGGGCAGTTAAGACTCCTCCGAACATGATAAAAGGCACAGTCCACAAAACTAGTGTGTTAACTAAAAGCGAGATTGGGGAAAACTGGCCAAGTTTGATAAACAAAAGTGGAGTAACTGCAAGTTGCGCAGCCAAAGTTGTCGAGAAGCTGTCCTTAAAAACTCCCGGTACAAACCTCCCCCAACTTCCCCAACGCCCCCGATCTTCCTTATCTCCCTTATCAACCACCCCCTTTATCCTTTCCTCAAAACCCAAAATCCCACCAGTTGCCAAGAAAGAAAGTTGGAACCCCAAATCCCAAAGCCACAGAGGGTTGATAAGAAGCATTCCTCCTGCAGCTATAAACAAAGCTCGCCAGCTGGCCGCCTCCCGTCCCAAGGCTTGTGCCGTAAAAGCAATTGCTCCCATAATTGCTGCTCTAACTATTGGTGGCTGAAACCCAACTAAAACCGTGTAGCAAAAAATGCAAAACAGGGATAAAACTATTGCTTTTTTGCGACCAATCAAGGACGCAAAGATAAATAAAGTCCCACCACCAAAAAAGGCTATATTCGTGCCTGAAGCAACAACAACATGTAGAGTACTAGTTTTACGCAATGCCTCAAAAAAATTAATATCGAGGCTATTTTTTGTACCCAATATCATCCCCGCCAAAAGAGACCCGTGTGGCTCTGAAAAATAGTGGTTGTAAAGAGACAAAACCCTCTTGCGAAAATCAACCAAAATTTTTTTGAGCCCAGAAGGCTGACCCGAAAATTCGGAAATTACTTTCGGGTCTTTAAGGTACCACCCGCTCTTTCCCTGTTGCACAATTCCTTCGACTTTTATCTTGTCACCGTATTGATATTCCGGAAACCGGTTAAGATAAAACTTAAATTGGCCAATTGTTAAGTTTTGTCTTACCCCTTCAATTTGACTGTCTGAAATTTCTCCCTCCACCCGAACCGTCTGTCCTTCTGAAAAACTAAGTCTCACTGTATCGTAACGGATCATGAACAACGCTGAATAAATTACCACTACGACCACGACAAACTTGATTTGAGGAAGAGAAGATTTAATTTGAAATTTAAAATTTGAAATTTTCAAATAATTATCAATGATTTAATTTTAAAATTGAAAATTAATTACGGCGCCACAACTTTGTCCTTTATCTTCTCATAAACGTCTTTCGGCAAGATTTTTTTGGCAAGCAACTCCTCAACCGACGAAAATGGCCGGTTGTCAATTATTTTTTGCGCACGAACAGCCCCAATCCCAGACAATGCGTCCAACTCGGCGACGGACGCGTTGTTTATATTTATTGCCTCCCCCAATCTCGCTGATCTCCCCGACCCCGATTTAATCGGGGCAAGCTCTTGCTCCCCTTCCTTCGGCACGTAAATCTTTTGACCATCAACTAATTTTGCCGCCTTGTTTAAATTTTTGGAAATCCACTCCCGATCGGCATTGGCAGATAGCCCTCCCGAGGCTATTAGCAAGCGCTCTACCCGATCGCTTGCTAACAACTCATAGACTCCTGGCTTCACTATCGCACCTGCAATCTCAACTGTAACTTTAGCTTGATTGGGAACTTGAGCGTCAAAGGAACCTAGCACTTCAACTTTGGTTTTGCTACCAAGGAGTTCAGACTTGTAGAGGAATAAACCCACACCGACAAAAAGTAAGCCTAACAGGCCGTAGAAGAAAAGAAGTCTGTTGGCAAAAACGAGATTCTCAAGCTTTGAACCTATCGACTCGTCGTTCATTTGGGCGGAAAATGCTTACGATACTACAAAATTAATCAATCGTGCTGGCACAAAAATGACCTTGTTTACTTTCTTCCCTTCCAGGTATTTTGGTACGCTTTCGCGCGCACGAGTCTCAACCTCTTTTTGATCCCTGCCTTGAACCTGATCGACTTCAATTGTCCCGCGGAACTTGCCGTTAACTTGTACAGGTATTGCAACTGTTTCTTCCTGAATAAGCTCAGGATCAAATTCCGGCCAAGGCTGCAGGTGAATCGAAGATTCCGATCCTGTTTGATGCCAAAGTTCTTCAGTTATATAGGGTGCAAACGGGGCTAAAAGCAAAAGCAAGGCCTTGATTGCGTCTTTCCACTCGGCACATATAATTCTGTCTACAGTCGACTGACTACCCGCTATGGGCGAGGCTCGCTCGACGCAAATCGAAGCAGGCCGAGTCGAAGCGGGCCTCTGGCGGCCAACTATCGCATCTTTTTTAGCCATAGACTGTAGTCTGTGGTCGGTAGATTCTTGAGCCTTGTCCTGCAGTAAGTTTACAAACTCCATCAAGCTTGCAATCGCAGTGTTAAAATGTAGCTCTTCGATATCTTTTGTTACACTTTGTATTGTTTTATGTTGAACCCTGACGACTTCTTGTTGGTCTTTTTCCTCAACTAAATTGACCTTATCGTTTTCTACAACCAGCCTCCAAACTCTGTTTATAAACCTCCACATGCCCTCAACTCCAGTCAAATTCCACGGCTTCACAGCATCAAACGGTCCCATAAACATCTCATACATCCGCAAGGTATCAGCGCCATATTTCGGAATAATGTCGTCCGGAGTGACAATATTGCCCCATCTTTTACTCATTTTTCGGGAATCCTGACCCAAGATCCAACCAGGCGCGCGAAGCTTTAAGAATGGTTCATCTCCAGCCGACTCGTCTAACAACTCCGCGTCAAACAAAACCTTCCAGAAAAATCTTGCAAACAACAAGTGTTGAACAACATGCCCACCTCCAACATAAGTGTCCACAGGCAGCCATTGTTTTATCGCCTCGCGTGACGCAAACTCTGATGTGTTTTTCGGATCAGTAAAGCGGATAAAGTACCAAGAAGAGTCAACATAAGTATCCATCGTGTCAACCTCCCTCTTGGCTTTTGCCCCGCAATTTGGACATACAACGCCTTCCTGGAATTCTTTAGACCTAGCGATTGGCGACTCGCCTGTTGGCCTGAAATCAACATCTTTTGGCAGGTAAACAGGCAGTTGATCCTCGGGGACAGGATACCAGCCCGCCGACCAGTCGGCGGAATTTTCAATTTTAAATTTCAAATTTTCATTTTTTTTATTTGTTTTCGAATTTCGAATTTCGAATTTCGAATTTCCAGCTCCATCGCTACCTATTGAGGTTGTAAACCAGGACAAGCCCTTCTTGGCACAAGCTGGGCAATAAACCATAGGTATGGGTGCACCCCAATAACGCTGCCTTGAAATTAGCCAATCACGAAGATGATATTGAACTTGTTTTTTACCAGTTCCTTTCTTCTCAAGGTACTCAATCACTTTCCCTATTGAATCTGGGGTTGTCCACCCATTCCACTCTTGGGAATTAACAATTTTCCCCTCGCCTGTATAAGCTTCACTCTCATTTGCCTTTCCGCGAGTAGACTCTATTACCCACTTAATTGGTAAATCATACTTTTTAGCAAAGTCGAAATCGCGCGCGTCGTGGGCCGGAACTCCCATAACCGCTCCGGAGCCGTACCCAGAAACAACATAGTTTGCAATCCAAACAGGAATTTTTTCCTCGGTCGCCGGATTAATAACAAAAGAGCCAGTAAATATTCCTGTTTTTCCCTTTTCTTCCCCGACCTTGTTTGTTCTACTCGTTTCAAGTTTAATATATTCTGATACGGCATCCTTTTTGCCTTTTGTTGTCAATTTCTCAACCCATTCAGAGTCCGGAGGTATAACCATAAATGTTGCTCCAAACAAAGTATCTGGGCGAGTTGTAAAAACAGAAATGAACTGTCCGGCTTTATCGTTTTCAACTTCAAACTTAACTTGGGCACCCTCGGAACGCCCTATCCAATTTTTCTGTTGTACTTTTACACCCTCCAGCCAATCGATCTTGTCCAATCCCGAAATGAGTCTATCGGCATATTTTGTTATCTTTAAAAACCACTGGCTTAACTTCTTTTGAACGACTTCGGTCCCGCATCGTTCGCATTTACCCTCAACAACCTGCTCGTTTGCCAAAACAGTCTCGCAGGACGGGCACCAATTTACGTCCGCCATCTTTTTGTAAGCTAAACCACGTTTGTACATTAAAATAAACAACCATTGAGTCCACTTGTAGAATTCGGGGCTACTTGTGTCTATCTCATGATCCCAATCGTAAGACATGCCGGTGTTTGTAAGTTGGCGCTTGAAGATTTTGATATTGTTGTGTGTAGATTGATCTGGATTGATACCGGTTTTAATGGCGTAGTTTTCGGCTGGCAAACCAAAAGCATCCCACCCCATCGGGTGAAGCACATCTGCGCCCCTCATTCTCTCAAATCTGGAAAGGATGTCTGTGCCAACATATCCTTCAACATGACCTACATGCAAAGTGTCCCCAGACGGATAAGGGAACATGTCTAAGATGTATTTTTTTCGCTTGGGGGCATTGGAAGTTTCGTACAAACCCCCCTTTTCCCACTCTTTTTGCCACTTCGACTCAACCTCACTTGGCTCGTAAGCCGCCTTTGGCGAGCCTCGCCTTTGGCGGGTTGACTTTTTTGCTACCATAGATGTATTATATTAGATGAACGCCAAGTGAAGCAAGTTTTTGAATTTCCCACTCAAAAGCATGCGCGCCAGGCACACTTTTACGCTTCAAAAACCTGTCCCTATTTAATCGGAGTTAGGTTAAAATGCAGTAAGAAACCAGTAAATTTGACCGATCAACAAAATCTCGATAATTCAATCCAAATCCCCTGTTAAAAATCCTAGCACCCGGCTTCAAAAACTGCCAAAAGCAAAAGCGCGAACAATTTAGAATTTTCAATTTTCAATTTACAACAAATTCCGACTTAATCGGGATGAAACACCAAATTCTAATTTTCAAACTGTTTGGAATTTGTAAATTGAAAATTATGAGCTAGTTAGTTGGTCTTTGCAAAAACCTGCCACTCAACTATATCAAAACCACTCAACATTTCTAGTTATGCCACTGATACTGTTTGATGCTTTTAGGTAAGCAGAGTTTTGTCGCTGGTTTCCGTGAACATTTGTGTGAAAATATTGTTTGTGCGTCTTTCGACTGCGCGCTCCCCATCTTTTTTGAGCATCAAAATATATCAACTCCCTACTCCTCGCACTGAGCGGCTGAATGGCAATATTGAAAATGGGTATTGACAACATATCTGCATTATTACTATATTAATTACATAGTCTAATTGCGTATAATCTTGTATAATCTAAGGCTAAGGCTAAATCCAAAATCTAAACAACAAATGACAAACAAAGATCAAACAGCAACGCTCAAAGTTCAAAGGCATTTGACATTTGGATTTTGACATTTGGAATTTAAACAATTATGAGTCTGCCCACTCAACCCCGATTAGATCGGGGTCAATCACTGCTAACAAAAAAATTTGAAGAGAACTTGCGCTTAAGCGGCGTTTCTTCAAAGACAATCAGGAACTACCGAGCCGATCTCGCGCATTTTGCAGGATGGGCAAAACTCCACTTGCAAAAACAGGGGTGCTCTATTTCGTCAACTGACGACGTCTTTAGCTACTTCTCTGGACAACTCGTTGCTCTCTACAAGGGACACCACCTTGAAAACCGTGTTCCCGAGGCTACAACAAACCGGAGACTTTCAACCTTGAGAAACATTAGTAAGTTCTTGGTTGCACAAGGGATCATCGAGGCCAATCCTATGACTGTAGTTTCCAACCTTAAGCAAGCCATTTCTTGGAAAAAAAACATCGAGACAATCGTTGTGAAATTTGAAAAGTATTTGGAGAACGAAGGAATCTCTAAAGTTTCGCGCAAAAATTACTTATCTGACATTAGGCAATTTCTAAATTGGATACCCGAAGCGGGCACTGTCTAGCTATAAAGCATGCTGTACCTCGCCGAAGCAAAGCGAAGGCGGGTGGTTTAAATAAAAAATCAAAGGAATCTGGGGGGAAATCTTTGATCAGTGTAATTTAAAGCCACCCGCAAACCACGCGATTACACTTCCCGCTAAACGGGAACAGTGTTCGCGTGTTTAGTATACCACACTTTGCAAGCCCCGATTTGACTCCGATCCGATCGGAGTTGATCGGGACGCAGTTTACTTCCCTCCCTCAAAAAACATGATTCCAAAAATTTTCACTATCAAAGACCAATTTGCGCCAAAACGAAAAAATTCGAAGCACGAAATTCGAAGTATGAAACGTTTTGAATTTTTGTTTTTTGAATTTGGAATTTATTTCGGATTTCGAATTTAGGATTTCGAATTTATTTGTATGTCAGCTCTGCCAAACATCACCACTCAAACAGTTCAAAAATATCAAGAAGAAATTGCACGCTCTTCTTCCCTCGCCACATCAAAGCGCAAAATTTCTTCCCTGCGCCGTTTTTTTGAGTGGGCACACAAGGAAGGTCACATTTCCTCAAACCCCATTACCATCGTTAATCCAACAGCAATCATTGAAGCAAGCACGACGAATGTAGAGCGCGACTTGCAAAAGATTGCCGTGTCAGACGGACAAAATTCTCCCCAGTCCGCGACTTTAGGCACGCGAGCGTCCACCACTTCCTCTTTTTTCCCTCAGCAGTCCTACTCAAAAAACTGGCTCGCCTCGCTGAGCGGGCGAAGTGGGCTCAAAACATCTCTTTTAATCGCAGGTGGTGCGATGGCAATTATTTCAGCTGCTTTCTTGGGAACAATAGTTGCAATGAACCGTTCACCTTTTGTTGTACTTTCAAGCCTCGCCCAACAAATAACTGGCACACAAAACAATAATTTAGCCCAATCCCCCTCTTCCCCTGACGTCACTAGTGTCAGCGCTACTCCTACTATTTCCCCCCTATTATCCCCCCAACCCTCACCGTCCGGCTTTGTCTCTCCTGTTGTCTCGCCCACTCCTTCGCCACGACCCTCGGGTTCACCACTAGCAAGCAGCCTCCCACGATCAACCTATTCCCCCTTGCCATCTTTTAGTCCCATTGCATACCCATCCCCCTCTAGCTCTGTCTCTTCCTCCGCCTCACCAACCCCTTCTTCCACCCCATCAGGCGCCCCTGGATCTTTGGTTGGCACGATCCTAAACCTCATTGGCAACAACCCACTTATCCAAGCACTTGATGGCGCTTTGATGGTTCAAAGCCCCGAGATTGCTTTGGTAACAGCTCCAACATCCGACGGAAATATAATTTTGGCACCGGACGGCGAGGGACAAGTTTTATTACACTCTTCAACAACAGCAAATGACTCGTTTAAAATTCAAAATGCAAACCTTACAACCGGCTCACTCATTTCCGGATATGTAGGTAATAATACATCAGACTATAACTTACTAGCTCTTTCCTCCGGCTCTACCCCCCAAATCCGTTTTGAAGTTGATGCACTTGGCAATACATATGTTCAAGGCAATTTAGATGTTGATGGAGCTGCCTTTTTTGCTCAAGAAGTTAAAGCTGAAAATGGTTTAGACATCCAAAGTGGAGATCTAAAGATTGGTGGCGTGCCAAGGCTCAAGAGTGACGGCAAGCTTGCATCAATCACAGGCTACTATCAAGACTCAGGAATTTTTGAGATTGACCAAGGATCCCCCGACTTTGCCAGGATAACAAAAAAGCCAACTGCTGCCCAAGGAAGCGCAAGTGCGGATGTTCTGACTTTGAAACTGGACGAGACTGCCACAACTGGCTCAGGACAGGACACACTCGTACTTGAACGAATTAATCCAGGGTCGGGTGCATATGCTCTGCATGTAAAAAGTGGCGATGCCCTCTTTTCAGAAAATATTATCGTAGCTGGCGACGCAGCAATAAACGGTGGAGATCTAACCTCAACTTCCGGCACATTTAACCTTGTCAATACAACCGTCTCAACCCTCAACATCGGCGGCGACGCAACCACGCTCAGCGTAGGTGCAGGCGGTGGGAACACAACATTAAACAACAACCTGATTGCAAATATAAACGATAACAACACAAACGCACTGGATATCCAAGAGGGAGCTAATAACTATATCAATATAGATACTACTAACTCATCTGAGACGATTGCATTTGGAAACTCGTCCACAAATCCGAATTTTTGGTTTTTAGGCGGGGGCAACGTTGGAGTTGGAACAACCATGGCCGGATCTAAGCTCCAAATTAACGGCGGTGCGGCAATTGGTTACGCAAATTCGGCAGTCGCCCCAACAAACGGTTTAACAGTTGCAGGAAATGTCGGGATTGGTACCACCCTCCCCGGCTCCGTACTTGGTGTAAATGGCGGGATATCGGCAGGTTCATACTTTGCAACAGCCGCACCGACAAACGGAATGATCATCTCAGGGAACACAGGGATTGGAACAACACTTCCTGGTGCTGGAGCGCAATTGGCAGTAATGGGAGGGAATGTGGGAATCGGAACTGTTACACCAGGCGCTGGAATGAGCGTTGATGTGGTTGAAGGGTCAATAAGAACAGATGCAGACACATACTCTGGCGACCTTTACCTGGGATACGATGATCCTTCGGCTACGCTCAGCACAAGCGACACCAATGAGGATTTAACACTTGATCCAAATGGGACAGGTATCCTCTACTTCCATGGGTCAACATATAAGATTGACTCATCAGGAAATATCACCTTTGGGGCAAGCCTAACCCCAACTGCAAATTATACCCTTGGTTCAACATCCTACACAGGCTTAGTTACCGCAGGCGGGCTCACACTTAACTCAACAGGGGCAGATTTAGGCTTGACCACCACAACATCCGGAAATATTACAGCAACAACAGCCTTGGAAACCGGCATTGTTAATATCCTTACAGGAAACTTGAAAGTTGGCAATGGAACCCCCAGTGTAACCCAAGATGGAGAGGATGCCTACATTGAAGGGTATTTGGAGGTTGATGGGATAGCCAGCTTTGGTGGGAATGTTGGGATTGGGAATACACTGCCTGCATACAAATTAGACGTTACCGGAACCGGAAGGTTTACAGACAACCTGACCACAACTGGCATTGTCAACACAGGAGCGCTAACAACCTCAGGCGGTACAGTAAGCGTCAACGACTCATCAAACTTTGATACTTCAATCAATGGTGGCAATTCAACCGGAGCCATAACAATTGGGAATGCCGCCGCAGGCGCAGTGACCATTGCTTCGACCAGCAACTCCTCCTTCTCGGTCACAACAGGCAATCTTGATCTATCGACTATCACTTCCGGTACATTAGCGCTAACTAGTGCAGGAGCGCTAAACCTGACAGGAGCCTCCGCTTCAACTTGGTCTGTAACCTCCGGAGGCTTGACTATCAATTCAACAGGCGCGGATCTCACAATGCAAACAACAACAACGGGCAACATTGTCTTGTCTCCCGCTGGAAATGTTGGGATAGGAACTTCGACACCTGGGGCTGGGACAAGACTTTCGGTAATTGGTGGAAATGTTGGTATTGGTACAACAGCACCAACACAACTTTTTGCAGTAGGTACATCGTCTCAAT
>MHCC01000023.1:15446-19931 GCA_001816475.1 Candidatus Blackburnbacteria bacterium RIFCSPLOWO2_01_FULL_40_20 | reverse complement strand
GTACAGCGGAGGAGTCGTTTGCGGATGATTATGAAGATTATGAAAATAGGCACCCTGAACCAATGGATGAAGAAGAAGTGGAAAAGAAGATTAAGGAAACAAAAGAGCAACAAAGCGAATCTGCACGGCAGGCTGCAGGATACGAGACAGAAAAGACTACTAGAATTCCATTGGAATTCCTATTCCAGAAAAATATCAACAAATGCAGTTTAAATTAGATTATCCGAACAATCTAAACTCCTGGGACCGAGAGACGCATTTTATTTGAAACCGTTTATCCTTGAATACTTATCTCACTTTAGCAAGTTGGTGGAAGCCTATCAAGCTGAAGCTATATCCGAACGGACGGATTGACATTTGACTAAATTATGTAATAATAAAATTGTGGGTATATTAGGAGTAGTCTTATTTATAGTAGGATTTCTGTTGTTATTCCGTCCCGTAATCGAATGGTCGGTGCGATTTAAAAATTCAACTCAAGGTATTCAAACCAAAGTTAGCCCTGCAACTATTTGGACATATAGAATAATTGCAATAATTTTTATACTAATTGGATTCTTTTTTTCACTGACATTTTTTTCTATAAAGTAATAACATGGCACAAAAAAATAAATCAACTGACTGGAATAGCGTTCTATTAAAATTTTTCGCAGTTGCCAATTTGATTATAGGAGGATCTCAGTTAATTTCCTCATTGACCCTTTCAACTTACCAGAGTTTTTCTATAGGAGGTCCTGTTAGTATCGGGCTAGCATTATCATATCTTTTGACAGGATTTGGACTGTTTAAACTAAGGTTATGGTCTCTGTATACCGGAGCAGCAGCCGTGTTATTCGAACTTCTTGTATCGATAAATACTAATGGGTTTAATTTAAAATCTATTTTCTGGTCTGGAGATTTTGTTATTGGGCTTATTATTCTACTCTATATCTACTCTCAACGAAAAAAACTTTCTTGAGGTGCCACAAGATTAGCCCGGTATATCAATCTATTCGGGGCTTCTCCTAATCCATCAAAGTGAACAAATTCTTGTTTTGTAATTATGGGTTTTTTGTGTACAATAAAGTGCAATAACAATTGTTAATTAATATGAATCAAGAAACTGTACAAACAACTAAAATAGCCATTTTCCGAAATAGAAAAATAAGGAAATCTATCCATAAAAATGAGTGGTGGTTTGTAGTTGAAGATGTAATTTTGGCACTTATTGATTCAAATGACTCAAAGCAATATATCCAGCGCATGAGAATTCGTGACCCCGAGCTTTCTAAAGGGTGGGTACAAATTGTACATACCCTTGCAATAGAAACCAGTGGCGGTAAACAGAAGATGAATTGCGCTAATACTGAAGGTATTTTTAGAATTATTCAATCTATACCCTCTCCTAAAGCAGAGCCTTTTAAAAGATGTTTAGCCAGGGTTGGGTATGAAAGGGTACAGGAGATAGAAGATCCGGAGTTAGCAATTGCTACCTTGTCATTCCCGCCCGCTTCGCCAAAGCTTCAGCGAGGCGAGCGAAAGCGGGAATCCAGCAATACAGGATATGAACAAAACTTATTACGTTTATATATTAGCTAGTAAGCGCAACGGAACATTGTATATTGGTTTCACCAGTAATTTGGAGAAACGTATCTATGAACATAAGAACAATTTGATAAAAGGCTTCACCTCAAAATATGGCATTCATTTACTTGTATATTTCGAACAGACGAATGATGTAAATGTAGCTATATACAGAGAAAAACAACTTAAGAAGTGGAATAGGAAATGGAAGCTTGAGTTGATTGAAAAAGAAAATCCGAACTGGAATGATTTATCAGTGAACTAGATTCCCGATCAGGTCGGGAATGACAGAGCTAATCGTGGAGGTAAAATTGCCGGAGATGCCAGGTCTAACTTGGAAAAAGAAACCGGCAGAAAAGTAATAACCTTACAAAATTATTTACCCAAAAAACAAAGTAGAAAACTTATAAGAGTTTAGCCTATGAAAATTTTAGTTTTTACAGAAGGTACCATTTTAATGCCTAGGTCTGCTCAAGGATTAAGTAGAGAAGCAATTGTTGAGCAATCGAAAAAAGAAGGAATCCAGAGAGAAGAAGCAGCCTTGCAATATGAATCAAAAAATGATGTTCCTGTACAATCTTATTCAATTCATGATTACCTAAACTATATTCCGGTTGGTAACGCGGTTCAGAAATTAACAAATTGGGCAAATCAAGGCGCAACAATTCATTACCTTTCTTCAAGAAGAATACAACCAGAAGTTGAAGCAATTAAATCTGTTTTGAAAAAGTATAACTTGCCTAATTTAGATAACTTATATTACAGGCAACAAGGAGAAGATTATAAGGATGTAGCAGCTAGGATAATGCCTGATGTCTTAATTGAGGATGATTGCGAAAGTATAGGTGGAGAAAAAGAAATGACCTACACCCACATTAAGCCAGAGTTTAAAAATAAAATTAAATCAGTAGTTATCAAAGAATTCGCTGGTATAGACAGCTTACCGGACAGTATTTCCGATTTAGCATCTTTTAATTGAAGTAGTTTGCTATTCCACTGGTAGAGTGCTTTTAATGCCAAAGTAAAAAGTCATCACTCCTATTAATTAGTTTCCCCAATGTGCTAAATTTTAAACTTCTGATAGAGGAGGTGAATAATCACTGTGTTACCACTAGAAATAATTAAGAAGTATTATCCCTATGCAACGGAAGATGAGTTAAAAGACATACAAGAAGTTGTCTATTTACTGGCATGTGCAGTTATGCAAGAATTTTATGGGCCGCCTTCAGGCCAGCCACGACGGCTAGGCGGGCGAGCCTCGCCATTCTGGCGGGTCAAAGCGGATGGGAAATTTTGAAGAGTCCGACCATGAAGGAAAATAACGAGCTTAAAGCTAGTTCGACTCCCGTTAGGGTTCTAGGTTATAAGACTAGATTTTGACAAATTTCAGTAACCTTTCGAAGCTAAAACTTGTTAGTTCGATAAAATTCCTATGGAGCCCCTGATGTGATCTTAGCCAGACTTCCTGAGTTTATCAGATTGTTCCTATCTGACCCCGATTTAATCGGGGCTGACGGTCTATTACCTGATTTAGTTTATGCTTTAGAACTAAAAAATGTATAAGTAAGTATATTAAAGTCTTATCCTTGTTGTTCTTGGCAACAAAATACGTGTATAAATTCTCTCTAGTTAATTTATAAGTTGATAGGACAAGACTTTATTTTTAATTGAGTCAGCGAGAAGGTTCAATAATCCATTTCTTCCAACCACGGCTACGTTGTGCTTCTGTTAGATTTCTTTTTGCTCCTTGTTCTAACTGAGATGGTAAAAGACTATGAGAAATTCTATAACCAGCTTCTTCAATTAAAGCTGCCTCCAGCTCTGGCAGAGCTTCATTATCTTCAACCAATATATTGGAATGAGAACCTAATGCTGACGAAGATATAAGTAACTTTTTTTCGCCTTCCTCAGAATCCCCCTGTGCGACACGAGTTAACCTTACACTTAAACTCGTACTGTCTGTACTGGGCATATATTGCCACTTTCTCCAAACTGTATAAGGGAAATCATAATCTCCACGATATTCTTCCATTAGTTTGCAACTGGGATATTCATGAACTAATTCAAATCCGCCCAACACTGTAAGCCCATACCAAACAAGACCATCGGTAAACATATGCCGATTCTCGATTGGTCTTACTTTTCCTTTTCCTCCCCATACCGTCTCTTGAATATATCTTAAACTTTGGGCTATATTAAAGCCTTGTAAAATCTTAGACGTTTCTCTAGTAATTGTTTCTTCTCTTGCTCTTTCTTGGTCATCAAGCTCTTTTTGTCTTTGTATGGCAACTGCTCTTTCTTCAGTCTCAGCAGCAAGCCTTATAGCATTTTCCCTTGCTGTATCAAATTCTATTCGTCTCTGAGCTGTCACATAATCATTCACACCCTGCTGAAGATTAAATGCAAAAGCTTCTAAACCTGGTGGAGGTTGTATAATCCTTGATGTAAGTGGTTGGATTGGTTGACCATCAGATACTCCAAAGAATCTTTGTAATGATGCAAAAAGGGCACCTTTGGATTTCTGAGAATGGATTGGTTCTCTTGTATCAGGATTTCTGGGCGCTTCAGCCGACATAACAAACAGATTATAGTTATATAAACTTTAAAAGTCAAAAAAGATTAGATAGGCAAAAGTTCGATCCCCCTTAGGGTATTAGGTTATAGGATTAAATTTTAGCAGAATTCAGCGACATTCCGAGGCTAAAATTTATCAGTTCGATAAAAATGATATGGAGTTATAAGCTGGGTCAAGAACTACTTAGTAAAAAATTCTTTTAACCTTCTTCGTCCAGCGCCACTTTTCCACCATAATTCACGGTGTTTAGCCTCTGCATTTGTTTCAAACTTCTCCTTAAATAATAGCTTAAATGGTGTTCTGTGTTTTGTTGATTTTACCGAACCAGAGTTGTGTTGCTTAAATCT
>MHCC01000023.1:0-15430 GCA_001816475.1 Candidatus Blackburnbacteria bacterium RIFCSPLOWO2_01_FULL_40_20 | reverse complement strand
GGGGGGGGAGCCTCGCTCTTTTTCGTAGAACGAAAAAGAGCGGGATACGGGAGTCGAACCCGTCTCACCTCCTTGGAAGGGAGGTATTGAACCGCTCAACTAATCCCGCAACGTCATACGTTGCTGGCACGTTTGACGTGCCGCTTACAAAAACAATATATCAGTCGGCCCACTTAGCGAATCTGGACTACGTTAGGCGTAGTCGGGGTGCTCGGATTCGAACCGAGGGCCTCCTCGTCCCAAACGAGGCGCGCTAGCCAGCTGCGCCACACCCCGATAATTTTGTAATGTGCAAGATAATTAAATGCTGTGTACAACTTGGTGCCGGGGACAGGACTCGAACCCGCACACCCTTTCGGGCACTACCACCTCAAGGTAGCGTGTATACCAATTTCACCACCCCGGCTTACACCGCTCTATTATACCTAAAGAACGCTCAATTTTCGAGTATTTCCTTTTTAGGCAAGGCAGACCGCTTTCGTAATACATTTTACTTAATATAACCAATGACTCAACTTTTGCAAATTTTAAACTAAATGTTGATTTCCCTTCGAATCTAAGTACTCCTGAAATTTTATAAAGACGTTTAATTTGTTCTTGTAACCATTTGATATGATTTTCGCTTGCTGAAACGAAACCAGTATAAAGCATATAGCTATTTTTCCATCTTTTGTCCCAATAGCTGTAGGTATATCCATCTCCATCCAAATATCCTCTTAAAAAATCAGCAAAATAAAGGTCGGGAATTTTCAAGGGTCCCAATATTTTTGTTTTGTTGGGCATTAATCCAATTTCAAGTAATAATTGATAAAGTTTTACATTTCCAAACTGGATTCTGTAACAACTACTCTTAACGGAAATTTTATTTTTTAGCTTTAAAAGCGAGGCAAAGGTTTCAACTTGATCAAGATCCTTAGATGTGAATTCAATATGACGCAGATCTTTGGACAGATTCCCATCAGTAGTTATTAATCCAATGACATAACAAAGCTCAGCAGTCCAATTCATAATCTAATGATACCTCAAGTGCATAGCGCCTGCCAAGTTACTTTTAAAATTTTTCTTAAAACTGTGGGCACTAAGGGTCTCGGTAATTGCGACAGCAATTAGTTTGCACCCCTTTGACCTTTCGCTGTAAGAATTTTGGGTGGACAAGACAGGGCTCGAACCTGTGACCTTTCGGATGTAAGCCGAATGCTCTGACCAACTGAGCTACTTGTCCAAAATTCTTGCTTTATGCTTCATAGACTACGCAAAAGTAAACCAATTCGTGCTGTGCAGATGAGAGGAGTTGAACCTCTACGGCCTTGCGGCCACAGCGCCCTGAACGCTGCGCGTCTGCCAGTTCCGCCACACCTGCCTACATATAAACCCTTCCTTTGCAAGCGTAATTATACCAAAAATTGACACTTTTTGATATAATAGGATTGTTAAGCCGGGGTGGTGGAATGGTAGACACGTCAGCCTTAAGAGCTGGTGGAGCAACAGCTCCGTGCAGGTTCGAGTCCTGTCCCCGGCACCAATTTGTCACATACTATGTCATCGTATGCTAAATTTAATATAACTATGGCGAGGTAGCCAAGGTGGTCACGGCGGACGCCTGAAGAGCGCCAGATAGGGGTTCGACTCCTCTCCTCGCCACAAGTAGTTTTAGAACAGATCTGCAAGGTGCTTAAGATCAAATCTTCCGAAATCCTCACGGTAAAGGGTATTTTGGAAGAGAACCCTTAGACCCAGCTCAGCTTAGACGTTGGGTATATATTAAGGCTCCAAGCGATTTACCGGAAAAAACTTTTTCTTATGCTACCAAATCTCTTTTTGGGCTTGTTCCTCAAGTAGAAACAGTCTCAGAAAGTGCTTTTTTAGTCTCAAGAGATCAGGCTTTACTTCCTGAACAACTGGGAGAAGTGCCGGGAATTACTGAAATTGTAGCAAGATATGAAGAATTTCACAGAGCTGCTAAACAGCTTGTAAAAGAAAGAAGGATTGGTGCAGATCAACCACAACTTTTTACTTATGACGACAGGGTAGAACCGAAAAGAGTTCACGACTTTGTTTTAAGCTTTTTTAATGGTGATATTACAGAAACTTTTCAGGCCGCCCTAAAATATTATTACGCCAATAAAGTAGAATCCCCGGAAGATAAAGCAAAACTTGAAGAGCTGATTACTCATGTTGAATATAGAGAAATACAACAACCATCTGCCAGAAGACCAATCAGTGAACCAATTACTCCAGAAGGTAAACCTGGAGAAACTGTTAGTGTGGAAAGAGCAAAAAGTATTATGGGGGATGAATTCTTTGGAGCTGAAGCTATCGACAAAGCATTTGATATAAAAATTCTTCCAGGAGATATTCCTCCTGTTCCTTTTAGCCCTAAAGAGTTAGAAACTGCAAAAGAGTTAGGTCAGTTCTTGATTTTGCGTTTAGACAGGGATAGTAGCGGACCTTTAACTATGCAGAAAATGCAACGAATTGTGCAACCTAAATTTGACAGCAGAAGTAAAGGTAAAATTTTATATGACCCAAGTCGGTATAGCCGTGAGGATTTTTTTACAAAAGATGTACCAAAAGCAAAGTGGGCACTTGTTACAAAAGAAGTAATCCCAAACTCTACAAATAAAAATTACTTAAACCAAACTCAGGAAATTGCGGATTATCTAAAGAATCAGGTCTTCAGAGGAGGCATATTACCAAAAGAGTATCAAGAAGCAATTGCGGAATTTGAGAGCCAAAAGAAAGCCATTTCTGACATCATCGCAGACGAAAGTAAGTTGAGAGATGCTGCTGATAAATTAGCAGCGCTTAAGCTAAATAAAATGACCCGCCAAACACCGGTTGAGGCTCTATACGATGTTTTGGTATATTTCCAAAATCACGATCAAAGATTACTTGAAGGTAGATATACCTGGACTTCAAAGCAGTCGTCCCTTGGCAGCCTAGTCGAAGTAGGCCGCTTCGTTTCCCTTGGGGTGAACGTCGACCGCTGGAATCCTGTTCGCTCCGATGGCCTTCTGGGCGTCTGCCTCTCGGTAGTTTAGCTCTTGAATCCTTGGTTTCTTAGTTCTTGGTTCCCGCGTAGCGGGTCGATGCAAATTTTTAAAATTTTATTACTCAGTTAACCAAAACCAAATTAAATTTTCTAACTCTTTTTTAAAATCATATGTATTAGCATGGGACAGAAAACCAAAATATGACTGGGTAGTTTGATTTAAAGATTCCTCAGTGATTTTCCCCTCTCTGAATTCATTAATCTTGCATTTAATTTTCTTTACTAACCTTCTTTTTGTCTTTGTTCGAGGCAGGATATATTTGGGAAAAATGATGTAGATAAAAAAGAAGATAAAGCAAAGGCAGAAAGATTAGCATACAAGCTTCAGGAAATACTTCAACCAACCCTAGATCAATACAATAGAATGCTAATTAGGAACATAAAGGCAATTAGAGATCTGAAAAGAGGGAATATACTTCTAAATATTTCAAACGTTAATCAAATGAATATTGGTGAGAAACAAGTAAACTTGGGGAAGAATTCATAGCTTCGACTTGTTTATGTTAAAATAGCTTCATGAAAACATTGATTTTTCCAGGTTTTTCACTGAAAAACAAAGATTGGGCTTACGAGATGAAAAAGGCAATAAATCACAAACTTCTGGCTGAAGTAGTTGAATGGGAGCATTGGATTTCAGGCAATACTCATTTTGCCAACTGGTCTGAATGGATAGAAAAAGAAATCCCAAGAGTGTTAAGACAGATTGAAGATGAGCAGGTTAATATTTTAGCTAAATCTATTGGAACACTTGTCGCAATGAATATCTTAAAAACAAAACCTAATCTGATAAATAAATTATTTATTTGTGGTATTCCACTTAATGACATAGAGGAAAATGATAAATTGTTATACAAGGCGCTGAAGGATTTTCCTCAAGAGAAGATAATTTGCATACAAAACGAGAATGATAATCACGGAAGTTTTACTGAAGCAAAGAAATTTCTTGATTCCATAAATCCCAATATAAAAATTATCTCTAAACCAAGAGATGATCACGATTATCCTTATCCTGAAGAATTCATCAGCTTTTTCAGTAAGTAAAACTGCCACTCAAAATTATGGAAAGATCAAGTAATAAAAATATTAAAGTGGGTTACTTTTATGTTGGCAAAGATGTTCAACATGAATGTAGAGAGTTTAGTCATCCAGAATCAGCAAAAAGATTATCACTTATTGAAAAGCAAATTAACAATAATGAGCATCTAAGCGATTTAGTTTTTATTCCCCAATCAGAGGTTATTGAAGGGTGTGTAGAATTAGCCCACGATCTTAAATATATAGATAAAATCAAAAGTGTTTCTAAAAGAATAAGAAATAAAAATTGGTATCTTGATAGAGGAGATACTTATATTGATAAAGGTACTTTTGAAGCTGCTTATTTGGCTGCATCCACTGCTTGTGCCGCGATACAATATGTAACAGAAAACAAATTGAACCATGCCTTTTGTGCTATCAGACCTCCTGGTCATCATGCCTCATCTAAAGAATTCGGAGGTTTTTGTATTTTTAATAATGTAGCTATCGCAAGCAAATTTTTCTTAAATCTATGTCCAGATAAAAAAGTTTTAATTATCGATTGGGATACCCATTTTGGGAATGGAACTTTTTCAATTGTTAAAAAGTTAGATTCAATTTATTTTTTCGATATATCAACAATGAGGCTAGCTTTTTTTGAAGATCAATCTGGGATGTTAGATAGGTACGAACAACGTTCCAGATAGTGTACTTAAGTAATCTCCTCAAACTTCACCTCAATGTATTTCCCATAAGCAGCTTATAGTTGATATTTATTAGTGGTAAGGTTATAATCAAACTACCTAGGCAGATCTGCTCGCCTTGGGCGAACATTCACACACGGAGGAAAAAGGTGCCTTACTTTCTTACCGTTACAGAGTGGGACGAAGAACTGGGTGAAAGGGACATTTTGGCCGATCAGCTTGATCAGGGTTACCACACTCTCCGGCTGGACGACATTTCGGTTCCAATTCATGTCGAAGGTAATTCTGTTAGAGTTTTTGTTGCCAAATCGTCTGGCCCTCTTTGGAGTGTCGATACATACACCAATAAACTTGGTGAAGATCTCACTCTCGAGGATTTTCGAAATTCTGGTATCAAAGAGGTAGTCTTCGAGACAGACGGTTGTATTCTGACTCTTGTGGGCACGGGCGGAGGGGTCGGCAGAAACCTATTGTGGGTCACCGATAAACCAAAACTCCGCAAAGAGTGGGAACATTGAGCCTTGGGCCGTCTTCAGTCTTCTGACTGGCAAGCGGCCCATCTTTATTTAATCGCATGTACCCATACACTTGTGTTAAAATAATTTCACCTTAATGATTGGAATTTCTGTTCTTGGATCAACTGGATCAATCGGGACTCAAACGCTAGATGTGCTTAAAGAACACAGTAAGTCTTTTTCTTCGGGTGGTTTTTCAGCTGGCGTAAATATTGATCTTTTAGCAAAACAAATTCTTGAATTTTCCCCCCAGGTGGTATCAATCAAAAATAAAGAACAGCTACCGATGTTAAGACAAAAACTTGGGAAAAAATCTGTTGAAATACTTTCAGGCGACGAAGGAAATATCGCTGTCGCCACAATGCCCAACACAAATAGAATAGTTCTTGCCACGCCTGGACTACCAGGAATCATGCCTGCAATTAAGGCTATTAGAAAGAAAAAAACCCTTGCGTTAGCCACAAAAGAAGTGTTGGTTTCAGCAGGTTCTGTTGTAACTGCCGAAGCACGAAAGAATGGAGTGAAGATACTACCGATAGACTCCGAACATTCTGCAATTTTTCAATGCCTACAAAACCGTCCAATTGAAACCGTAAGCCGTATTTTCTTAACCTGTTCAGGCGGCCCTTTTCGCGGAAAGAAGAAGAAAGATTTGAAAAAAGTTACGCTAGAAGATGCTCTAAACCATCCAAGCTGGAAAATGGGGAAAAAGATTACAGTCGACAGTGCAACTTTAATGAACAAAGGATTCGAGGCAATTGAAGCCCATTGGCTATTTGGAGTTCCTTTAAGCAAAATAAAAGTTATTGTGCATCCACAAAGCGTTGTCCATTCAGCAGTTGAGTTTGTCGACGGCACAATAATTGCCCAAATTGGACCGGCTGATATGCGCCTCCCAATCCAATACGCCTTATTCTACCCAGAAGAGAGAAAACCAAACAAATTTAAGCGTTTCTCGTTTGATGATTACCCAAATGTTTCTTTTGAACATCCTGACAAGAAAACTTTTAGATGTTTGGACCTTGCGTATCAAGTGGGGACACAAGGCGGTACACTTGCAACAGCATTAAATGCAGCAAACGATATTGCAGTTGAGGCTTTTCTTGAAGGAAAACTAGAGTTCCACAAAATCCCTGAAATTATTGAAGAAACATTACTAAAACATGTCAACACTTCGGCCCCTTCACTTGAAGAGATATTCGAAGTAGACAAGTGGGCTAGGGGAGAAGCGTTAGCTCTTGTAGCTAAAAATTAACTTTTTTGCTATTTTCATATATAATATTAAGTGCGGCACGTCAAACGTGCCAGCAACGTATGACGTTGCGGGCGTAGCTCACCGGTAGAGCGGTCCGTAGGACTACGGACAGGCAGTGGAAAATGCCATTTGTGTATATCTTAAAATCCATAAAGAATGGTACTTATTACATTGGTTCAACTGTTGACCTGGAAAGAAGAATCGAAGAGCATAACAATGGAAATTCGAAATACACGAGCAAGTTACGTCCGTTAAAACTTGAATTTAACCAAGAGTATTCAAGTTTGGGTGACGCAAGAAAAGTTGAAAATAAATTAAAAAGGCTGAAAAGCCGTAAGATCATTGAAAGAATAATTAAAGAAGGATATATAAGTGCGGGCGTAGCTCACCGGTAGAGCGTCTCGTTGCCAACGAGAAGGCAGTGGGTTCGATCCCCATCGCCCGCTCATATTTCCTCAGCTGTCATTTTGTGAATTTCGCCAAGTAATTTGCCGCATTTATTGCAAAGAAAAGTGATTCAAATGCTTTGATACTTGCTGACTTTTCCGGGATTATTTGTTGCGTATAATAGCTCTTTTCTCATCAAGAGCCAATATTCCTTAAAAGATGCAACATATTATCACCTGTTAAACAAAGAAAAATTAGGAATCATGTCGTAAGCATCTTCGCTTAATACAATCGGAGGGACATTTTTTTGGTCACTCGTATAAACAAAAGTTCCAGAAATTGCATCCTTGTATTCTTTATAGTTCAGTCCGTGTTGTTTTGCAGCAAGCGGAAAAGCATAACTGACACAAACATATTTTTGTAAATCTTGGTTCACAGCGGAATTATATCCTGTCGATTTAACGCGCATGGACATCCTACAAGCCTCAAGTGCAACAACAAAAGATTTTTTGAATTCCGAACTTGTTCTTTCCATCCTCATAAAACTTGCAGTTGTTATCTGTCCATTGTCGCCCGTCATAATAGATGTGGCAGAAAATGAATATTGTTCTAGCTGGGATGTCCAATATGGGCGAGGAACGTTATCCGGCGTAATAAAAATAATTTCTCTACGGCTTACTGAGGGAACGTACACAAAATTGATTTGCTTATCTCCAAGAGTTCCTGAAAATTTATGACTTCTACTTGCCAAATCGGAAAAATGAATAAAAAATTGAGTGGCTAAATCAGTTCTCAACTTTACATCGGTAAAGTTTATAAAACGAATCGTCCTTTCATCTGCATTTAGCAAACCGTATTCATATACTTCCAAATCTTTTAGCTCGGGATAAAACTCAATTACTTCATCAAATCCAAAGCCGTAAACTTTTGGCCTTTCTTCCTTTTTTTGACATGCTCCAACAGCTCCGGTAATGAAGGGGCTTGCTAAAAGCATTAAAAAAACTCGCCTTTTAAACCTGTCTTTAAGCATTTCATTGTAAAGATTGAGCTAGTTATTAAATAACTGTGTTAAAAATAGGAAAGAAACAGGTGTGACAACAAGTAAACCTGTCATGATATATTAAATTGCATGCAAATTAGTTCGAAAGCGTTTGGCTATCTATCACTGGCTTTTGTTTTCCTGCTATTTTTTTTACCTCCAATTGACACAGATTTAGGTTGGCACTTAAGATACGGGGAATATTTTCTAAGTACTGGAACCTTCTTAAAACAAAATACTCTTACTTATTTTCTTCCTGATTATATTTGGATGGATTCTCGCTCGCTTTATCAAGTACTACTTGCAGTGACGTACAAATACTCAGGGCTGCTTGGTTTGAGCGTAATTTATGGCTCGCTTGGTGTTTCCATTTATTGGATATTCAGCAAGATTAACAGTCAAATCCCCAAAATAAATATTTTGGTTTTTACTATTACTATCCTTGCAAGTTGGGTAGTTTTTGGACTTGGAATTAGAACCCAAATATTTACTTTTGCAGGAATTTTAGCTGTATTCTACCTCGCAAAAATTTCTGAGAAAAATCCAAAAATTCTGATACTACTGCCACTACTGTTTATATTTTGGGCAAATCTTCATGGAGGATTCGTTTTAGGACTTGCAGTTTGTGGAATTGTATTTTTACAAAGACTAGCAAACAGAAAATGGAGAAAAGCTATTTACTTGGCCATTGCCGGATTTTTCTCAGCTTTGTCAGCATTAATTAACCCATACGGTGTGGGGGTTTACGAAGATGCGATTCGTTATACGCAATATCCACTTTGGACTTTGATTGCAGAATGGGTTCCGCCTAATTTAGATACAAAAATACTTCTTGTGGTGGTCGCACTTATTACTGTTGCTTCAACTCTTCGATACTCAAAACGAAGGGTAACATTTGCATTGTGCGTTATTCTCTTCTTTATACTTGCCATGCAAGCAAGAAGGAGTATCCCTTTTTTTGTATTGGCCTCCGTGTTGACTTTATCTGATTCGTATATAGAAAGACTTAAGTTGCTAGAGAAAAATATTTATTTCCAAAAGGCAATTTCACTTTTGCTTATTTCCGGTATAATTTTGCTTGCTCTAATTCAAGTTCCCAACACATTTTCATTTGATACAAATTGGAAAAACTATTGCTCTAGTGGGATGCAAAGATACCCTTGCAGGGCAATTGAATACATTAAATCGCACCCAATAGATGGGGAGAATGTTTACGCCCCTTACGAATGGGGAGGGTTCCTGGAATGGCAGCTACCGGAATACAAGTTCTTTGTAGACGGCCGAATGCCTGCTTGGCCTACGCCAGACAACAAAAGCCCCTACACGACCTATTTAGAGATTGTACAAGCCCAACCAGGCTACCAGCAAAAGCTTCTGTCGTATGGCACAGATTGGCTTCTTTTAGGCCCGGGAACGTTTCTTGATATTGAGCTACAATCAAAAAGGGGAGAGTATTGGAAAGAAATTTACAGAGACGAGGCAGCAGTAATTTACGTTAAGAAGTAGCGACAACACCCTGAACGGAGTGAGAAGAGTCTCTCAGTTTATCTGAGACAACTGCCTACTTTCTGGAAAAAGCAGGCTTAATTTGGTAAAATATACCTATTGATCCGGTAGCTTAATGGATAGAGCAACTCCCTTCTAAGGAGTAGGTTGCGAGTTCGACTCTCGCCCGGGTCGCCAACTCAGGTGGTATAATGTGATATGTCATCTTATCCAAACGATCCAAAAGACCCGCGACCTGGTCCTTTAGAAGACCAAGAAGGGGATCATGACAGCACAGTCCACAATCCAACAAAATCTCCGGCGGTTCAAGGTGAAGAAGAACCCGCAGGAGGTTCAACTCCAGTTCCTAGTGGACAATCCACAGACGATATGATGGAGGAGGTAACAGGTGTAGAACCCAAAAAGGGACAAACAATTGCTGATATTATCAACAAAGAAGAAAAGGAAAGGCACAGACCTCCAAAGCCTGAAGATCAAAAAACTGAAGAAGAAAAGGAGTCTGAAGAAGAGGTAGACGAGATACTTGATGAGGAGTAACAAAAAAACAACCAGCCTACATCGTCCTCATTCCACCTTTCATCCTACCTCTGTTACCAGATCTACCTCCTTTTCTGCCTCTACTTTTTTTATTACTTTTCGTTCTACCGGGCAATTTAAAATTCACCTCCCCTAATTTGTGCAAATACTACGCCAAAGCAATAAGATCAAAACAATACACAAAACTCGCTACCTAACCTACCTGCCCTGAGATTAGATAGCGAGTAATTGGATAGCACTTAGGTAGACCCCACGCTGCTGCCTAAAATGCCTATTAAATATATCTATGTTCTTTCTAATATTCGACCTAAATACAATAAGAAAATTGCTCCTATTACTGCTATAACAAATGACAAAATATTAAACCCTGATACTCCAATTCCAAAAATTATGTTCGCTAAAAACCCACCTATTACTGCACCCAACACACCCAAAACGATCGTCCCCATTAACCCTCCTCGGGTTTTGCCTGGCTCAATCATATTTGCGATTAACCCTGCTATTAGACCAAATATGATCCAACCTACAACTTCCATCGGTTGATCATAAGAAACTTGCTTGAATATTGAAGAAGAATTATGTAAGAAATTCGTCAGTTCACAACCTGACTAACTGGAACCTGACCAACCGATGCTGGACCTCCAACATTTTGGGGTTGGGGGGCAGATTCTTGACTTGGGCTTGATGCAAGCACAGGTGGAGGAGAAGGCTTTGGAAGAATGCAAGCACTTGTAGGCTCTGTTCCTTTAATAAAATATTCCGAATACCCAACGCCACTTGAACCAGGAGACTTTAGAACAAGTCCATTGTTTGAGCAAACACGCAAAGCCAAAACTCCCCCCGGTGGTGAAAAATTCTCCCGTGGAGTCCCAGCTAAATATTCCTCCATCAGCGCCTTCCAAATTGGTGCTGCCCCCAATGCACCTGCCACGTTGCTCATTCTTTTGTTGTCATTGTTGCCCACCCACACTCCAACTGCCAAGCTAGGGGTATATCCTACAGTCCACGAATCGCGATAATCTTGGCTTGTACCTGTTTTTACAGCGGCCGGCCGCGATATCGTAAGCACACTACCAAAAACCTCAGCTCTTGCCTTGTTGTCGGATAGGATTGAGGAAATTAAAAAGCTTGTTTCCGGCGAAACAGCAAATCGTGGAGATGGAAAATATGAATAAATATTATTATTGTACTTATCAAATACTTCTAATATTCCTGTTGGAGAGTTGTACTCGCCATTATTAGCAAATGCTGCATATGCTCCGGTTAACTCCAACAATTTTACCTCTCCTGCTCCCAACGCAATTGCTGGTCCAAAACGAGAAGAGTCTTGAAAAGTTGATATACCCAAGCTGTCTGCGGTACTGATAATGTTTGGAACACCCATCTTTACACCCACTTCAACAGCTGGAATATTTAAAGAGTTAGCGAGCGCGCGTCTGGCCAAAACATGTCCGCGAAACTTGTTGTCGTAATCTTTTGGGCTGTATGGCTGGGGTAGTTTGTATGTAATTGGCTCATCTTTTAAGACTGTGGCAGGAGTAATAATTCTTTGCTCAAACGCTCCGGCATATACTACTGGCTTGAAAGAAGAACCGGGTTGGCGAAGGGACGTAGTTATATTTACCTTCCCGAATATGTTGTCACTCCAATCAACACTACCAACCAGTGCAAGAATTTCGCCAGTTTTTGGGTCAAGCACAACAGCTGCGCCATTTGTCGCATTACTTCTTCTTAATTTTGCTACATGTTGCGCCACAGCCTTTTGAGCAAAATCCTGTCTTTGCAAGTCGATCGTTGTTCTAACTCTAAAACCAGAATTGGCAATATATTCTTCTCCATATTCTTGGACCAATTGCTGCCTTACCATCTCTGCAAAATGGGGCGCAGCAAAACTTAGTCCGTTACCATTTTTACTAAACGCAAGCTCGAACTTTTTTGCTTCTTCCAACTCAGATAACGAGATATATTTTTGCTCATACATTTTTTCTAGTACTAAATCCCGACGCCCATTTGCCCCCGAGACTTCAGGTGTTGTAAATTTTGATGGAGTAGGCAACACCCCGGTTAAAAATGCAGCTTCTGCAAGTGTCAACTCTTGCGGGGCTTTCCCAAAATAACTTTTAGCAGCCTCGTCGATCCCATACGCACTTTTTCCAAAGTAAACGCTATTTAAATACATCTCCAAAATTTTCTCTTTGTTGTATTTTTTTTCAATTTCATATGCCAAGACGGCTTCTTGAAACTTTCTCATAAAATTCTTCTGGTTATTAAGCAGCGTATTTTTTACAAGTTGCTGAGTTAAAGTTGACCCTCCATAGGCTAGTTCTCCCTCTCTTAAATTTGAGAACGCTGAGCGGAATATCGACTTAATAGATAGACCTGAATGCGTATAAAAATCTTTATCTTCAATTGCTATTACTGCATTGCGAATATTTAAAGGAGTTTGGTCAATTGGGATAAAGTTTTTATTTTTTGCACCGTAAAAGGTGAAATAGGGTTTCATGTCCCGATCGAGTAGGGTTAAACCTACGTCCTTCTTGTTCATAATCTTTTCGGGCGTCGCTAAATCTCGAGCGTAAGCAATGGTCGTATAAAAAACAACAAATAATGAGGTTGTCGAAAGCGCCAAGGTTGCAATGAGGGCATCGATTTTAGTGATAATAGGAGGATCAGTCTCTCTACCCGTTGGCATATAAAGATTGTAGTCTATATTTTGTTGTTGAAGGTAAGAAGACAGGTAGAAAAAAGTAAATTACCGCCAATATTTCCAAGTCGAGTATTTAGCCTTTAGGTCAGTTTCTGAAATTCTTGCAGGAGAAAGGCCATACTTTTTAGCAAACCCTGCATCCAAAAGTATTGAGGCTTCAAGATCGCGTTGTAATATCGACTCCGCACCCAACAATACTACCCCAAGACTTTTTCCACTTCTTTGAGAAACAACTATTGTTGTATATTCCGCCTCGCGGGTATTTCCAATTTTTACCCCCTGAACACCCGGATAAACACCCAATAACCCATTCCAATTATAAAGGTCAAATTGTTTGTGTCGCGAGTCCTCTGGTAAAAAATAATAGTCCTTTTGGGTAATCTCGGCAATTTGTTGATAGTTGGAAAGTGCGTAATGGGTAAGAATTGCCAAATCTTCGGCAGTTGCGTAGTTTGTCTTGCCATCAAAGCCTTGCGGATTATCAAAATGAGAATTGGAAAGACCTAGATATTTTGCCTTTTCGTTCATTGCCCAAACAAAGGTTCCCTCGCCATAAATATTATCAATGCCTTCCTCAAGCACCTCAACTGCATCGTTAGCAGATGTCATAAGTGCAGCGTGTAGCAGCTCATTTGTAGCCATTTTTTGACCCTCCACTACACCTATTTTTGTAGGATCTGTTCCTGCAGCCTTTTCTGAAACTTTAATTAAATCGTTCTCTGCAAGATCTAGTGCAATTGTCGCAGACATTAGCTTTGTAAGCGAAGCAATCGGCATTCTTTGTCTCGAATTTTTTTCCAAAATCACATCTCCACTTTCAAGGTCAAACACAATATAGGAGCGAGCGGTAATATTGTCCTCCTGAGCATACGCAGTTTCAATTAAAGATAAACCGCGTTTTAAACTGAAGTCTTTCTTGCCTTGTTCAATTAATTTTTTTACTTTTTCAATACCATCACTTACTACATTTTGTTGAGAAGTCTGGGAAGGGGAGAGTATCGGACTCATAAAATTTTCCCCCACAATTCCTGACAATTGCAAAGCCGCAAACCAATAAACAGCCAAAAGGCAAAAAATGAAAAACTTCCACCTCAGCCTAATTGACTCAATTAATAAATTTAAAATATTGTCGATAATTCTCATTGTGTTAAATTCCTTTTTGGGCAACGTCTTTCGCACTAAATTTCTCGCTCAACAATTCCCACATGTCGCGCGTTTCATTATCAAACCCCAAAGCCCAAACTCCAACTCCTGCTAAGTTCTTATCTTTCGCGAAGTCATACTTTAACCCAAGCGACCGAACGTCCTCTTGAAAGTACATTCTCCAGCTTTGATCCCAAGAAGAATAGTATGCTTTCCAACCAACTTGTCCAGCCTCATCCCAACCGGAAAGCTCAGTTGAATTGCCAATTCCATTTCCGTACTGCTGAACTTTAACAGGAAGTTTGACAAACCTTTTGTAGCGCTTTCTACCCTTGCCATAATAAACATAGTAACCTTGATTAACACTAGCCAAGACTTCAGGCGCGCGGACTGCGTAATCATATCCATACCAGGGTAACCCTAAAATAACTTTGTCGGGAGTAGTTTGTGTCAAAAAATCGTCAACCGCTGTTGAAACATCGTACCAATATTTACCCTCTTTGTATCCAAACAACGGGGAAGTAGGCATTGCATTCTTGGCGCTGTATGTTGCAAAGTCGTAGGCCATCATAAATATTCCGTCAGTAGATGTACCCAACTTTTTGATGTCATACAATTTCGAATCTCGCACAGCGGAAGCATAAACCGAAACAGTAACTTTTGACCCAGGAACCTCTGAGTGCATTCTCTCAGTTAAATTCGCAACAAAATCACTAAAATATCCGCGATACGCCGCCCCTGGATCTCCTACATATTCAAAATCAACATTCACTCCGTCGATTCCTCTATCTTTAACCTCAGCAATCACTTGGTCAATCGCATTGTTTTGAGCATCGACCCCATATAAAAAATTTTCGATATCCCTATTGTTCATTTGGGTAAGTGTTAAAACAACTTTTGTTCCGTGAGAATGAGCTTTATCAAAAAGGTCTGTAGCATCCCTTCCAACAAAAGTGCGGTATCCGACGCTTTCTCGATCTAAACCACCATTAGAGTTAACATCTACCCCAAAGTATGCAAGAGTTGTCAAAACAGAAAAATCAACGTTTGACATTCTATCTAATGACCAATAGGGGGCAAATCCAAAAACCTCATATTTTGCCGCAGCTTTAACGACTGCAGGACCAGAGTAAGAAAGGGGTGAAATCAGTTCTTTATTGGGAACACCAAGAGCTAAGATATATAAGATCAAACACAGGTCAAAAGCAGCCGCCAACAAGAAATGTCTGCGAGTCAGACTAAACGAAAATTTATAGACATTGCCCAAAGCGGAATTAATCTCGGCAGTCCAAGAAACAGCGTAGTGTGCAAGCTTTTGATAGCAGGTATTTATCATATTGCAGCCGTCACTCTAAGCTTCCGTTTATTAAAGTGGAGATGTTGAAGTGGGGTAGGTAAGCTTTACAGATTTTTTAAGGCTGCAGAGGCGAAGTATACTGGACCCGCACTACTTTGTCAAGCGTTTGATTATTAGTCTTAGATTACTTTAGAAACGTCACCCCCGCTTTCATTAGAAATGTCATCTTATTAAGGTTGTTAGGATCAGCTATTATGCACTATTCTATGCCGAT